>CALMWJ010000184.1 GCA_937873525.1 uncultured Peptococcaceae bacterium
CGGAATTGCTGCAGCTGACCCTATCCAGAGCGGCGGATGCCACCTTCAACATGGTGACGGTGGACGGCGATACCAGCACCAATGACAGCCTTTATCTATTGGCCAATGGCCAAGCCGGAAATGTACAGTTGACCAGCGAAAGCGATGAAGGTTTTGAACAATTTGCGGAAGCGGTCACCATTGTTTGCCGCACCCTGGCCAAAATGATTGCAAAAGACGGCGAGGGCGCCACAAAATTCCTGGCCGTGCGCGTGGAAGGCGCCGCGACCCTGGAGGATGCACGGATCGCGGCTAAAACCATCGCCGGCTCCTCGCTGGTCAAAGCGGCGATTTACGGCAAGGATGCCAACTGGGGGCGGATGATTTGTGCCTTGGGCTATTCCGGAGCCCGTTTCGATCCTGCCAAGGTGGATATGTTCCTGGGGCCGATCCAGATGATGGCCCAGGGCAGCGGACTGGTATTCGATGAGGCGGCCGCCAAGGCTTATTTCGAAAATGACGAGATCCAAGCCGTGCTCCAGCTTCACGATGGCGAATATAGCGCGGAGGCCTGGGGCTGTGATTTGACCCACGAATACGTCAGCATCAATGCAGATTATCGAAGCTAAGGAAAGGTGAACGATATGCTGTCACCCATGGAAAAAGCGGGCGTCCTGACGGAAGCCCTGCCCTACATACAGAAATTTTACGGGAAGACCGTGGTGGTCAAATACGGCGGCAACGCCATGATCGATCCACAGCTTGAAGAAATGGTCCTGAAGGACGTAATTTTAATGAAGCTGATCGGCATGAAGCCGGTGCTGGTCCATGGGGGAGGTCCCATGATCAACCAGTGGCTGGACCGCCTTCAGATCAAAGCGAATTTTGTGGACGGGTTGAGGGTCACCGATGAAGCCGCTATGGAAGTGGTGGAAATGGTTTTGGCCGGCAAAGTCAACAAGAGCATTGTCAGCCGCATCCAGAAGCTGGGGGGCAAGGCCGTGGGCATCTGCGGCAAGGATGGCGGATTGATCGCCGCCCGGCGCAAAACAAAGCCAAGGGATCTGGGGCTGGTGGGGGAGATCACCGAGGTGCATCCTGAATTGGTGGAGACCCTGATCAAGGAGGATTTCATTCCGGTGGTTTCCTCGGTGGGCAGCGGAGCGCAGGGTGAAAGCCTCAACATCAATGCGGACACGGTGGCTTCGGCTCTGGGCGGTGCCTTGAAGGCCCACAAACTGGTGCTCCTGACGGATGTGGAGGGCATTTTCCTCGGCTCCGGTGAAGGCAAAGCCTTAGCGTCCAAGCTGCGGGCCAGCGAGATACCCGGCCTGATCGAAACCGGTGTCCTGACGGGCGGCATGATCCCGAAAGCCATGGGCTGTCTGGAGGCGGTGAACCAGGGCGTTGAAAACGTGCATATTATCGACGGCCGCAAGCCCCATTCCCTTCTGATCGAGATTTTTACCAACGAAGGGATCGGGACTTGGGTCATCAATGAATAAAGGAGTGGTTTTTTATGGATAATGAAATGGTTACCACCATGGGGAATGATTACGTCATGAATACCTACCGCCGTTACCCCATGGGGATCGCCCGGGGAAAGGGCAGCACGGTTTGGGATTGTGACGGCAATGCGTATCTTGATTTGGTGGCCGGTATCGCGGTCAATAACGTTGGCCACTGCCATCCGGCGGTTGTTAAAACCATCCAGAACCAAGCTGAGCACCTGATCCATTGCTCCAATCTGTATTGGAACGAACCGCAGGTCCAGCTGGCAAAGCTTTTGACCGAAGTGTCCTGTGCCGACCGGGTCTTTTTCTGCAACAGCGGAGCGGAAGCCAACGAGGGCGCTCTGAAGCTGGCCAGGAAATGGGCTTCCAAACGGGGGGAGACCCATCGCACTCAGATCATCACGGCGCTGAATTCCTTCCATGGACGGACCATGGGCGCCTTGAGCGCCACCGGCCAAACCCATTATCAGGAAGGCTTCGGCCCCTTGATTCCGGAAATCACCCACGTTCCGTTTAATGATCTCTCCGCCCTTGCGGCAGCGGTAGGACCCCACACCGCGGCGGTGCTGCTGGAAACCGTCCAAGGGGAAGGCGGCGTGGTGCCTATGACGCCGGAATATATGGCCGGTGTGGCAGCCCTGCGGGAGGATCACGGCTTCCTTTTGATCCTGGACGAGGTGCAGACGGGGCTGGGCCGGACGGGCAAGCTGTTCGGGCATGAGCATTTTACGGTGAAGCCCGATGTCTTCACCCTGGCCAAGGGATTGGGCGGCGGCATCCCCATCGGTGCGCTGGCTGCCCGCGGCGTGGCGGCCGAAGTGCTGCAGCCGGGCGAGCATGCCTCGACCTTTGGCGGCAATCCCTTGGCGGCGGCGACGGCGCTGACGACCCTGACGGTCATCCTAGAGGAGAACCTTCCCAGAGCGGCCCATGAAAAGGGCGAATACATCAAAACGAAGATCAGCCGCTGGAAACACCTGCAGGATATCATTCAGGATATCCGCGGGCAGGGCTTGATGATAGGAATCGAACTGGCTTGTCCCGGCAAACCCGTGGTAGAATACTGTATGGAGCATGGTGTTCTGATCAATTGCATCCATGACCAGGTGCTGCGTCTGGTACCGCCCCTGGTGATCACTTATGAAGAAATCGAGAAGGCGCTGGCCGTTCTCAAGGATGCCCTTGAGGCGCAGCAAATCAAAGGAGGCGAAGACATTGGATCTTAATCAAGAAAATTCATTGAGGGGCAAGGACTATATATCCCTGACAGACTACAAACCTGAAGAATTCCGGTATCTGCTGGATCTGGCGGTGGAACTGAAAGCCAGACAGAAAAAAGGCATTCCTCATCCTTTGCTGCAGGGCAAGACCTTGGCCATGATTTTTCAGAAGGCGTCCACTCGGACCCGGGTCTCCTTTGAGGTGGCCATGTATCATTTGGGAGGCTTAGGCATGTTCCTGTCTTCCAATGATCTTCAGATCGGGAGGGGTGAGCCGATCCAGGATACGGCTCGAGTTCTGGCTTCATACTCGGAAGGGATCCTGATCCGAACCTTCAGCCATCAGGAAGTCATAAGCCTGGCCCGGCACGCCAAGGTGCCGGTGATCAATGGACTGACCGATGATGAGCATCCGACCCAAGCCCTGGCCGATATGCTGACCATTCTTGAGGCCAAGGGCAAGCTTCAGGGGCTGAAGCTTGCATATTTCGGAGATGGAAACAATGTGGCCGTCAGTCTGATCCATGCCTGCGCCCTGTGCGGCATGGAAATCGTGCTGTCCTGTCCCGAAGGTTACCGGCCGCCGGAAAAGGCCCTGGCGCAAGGGGAGGCCATGAAGGCACCCGGCGCCCGGATCACGGTGGTGCAGGATCCTAAGGAAGCCGCCGCCCAGGCGGATGTGCTGTATACCGATGTTTGGACCAGCATGGGTCAGGAGAAAGAATCGGCCATCCGCCTCAAGGCGTTGGGGGGTTACCAGGTCAATGATGAATTGCTGAAGCTGGCCAAGCCGGATGCGATTGTGCTTCACTGCCTGCCAGCCCACCGCGGAGAAGAGATCACCGATTCCGTCATGGAGGGACCTCAATCCAAAATCTTTGAAGAAGCAGAAAACCGGATGCACGCCCATAAGGCGATCCTGGCTGCCCTGCTGTGAAAAATTCAATTCGGATGCCGGAAAACGGCACTGATCTATGAGAGGAGCGCATCAGCGTGAGTAAAAAAATCGTATTGGCATATTCCGGTGGACTGGACACTTCCATCATCATCCCCTGGCTGAAAGAAAACGGCGGCTGGGAAGTCATTGCCATGGCAGCGGATGTGGGTCAGGGGGAAGAACTGGATCCCTTGCACGAGAAAGCCAAGAAGACCGGCGCCTCCAAGCTGTACATTGAAGATCTGCGCGAGGAGTTCATTACGGATTATATTTACCCCACCCTCAAAGCCGGCGCGATCTATGAACGGAAATATCTTTTGGGCACCTCCATGGCGCGTCCCATCATTGCCAAGCGTTTGGTTGAAATTGCCCGCAAAGAAGGCGCCACGGCCATCGCCCATGGCTGCACCGGCAAAGGCAATGACCAGGTGCGCTTCGAGCTGACCGTGAAAGCCCTGGCTCCGGATCTGAAAATCGTCGCCCCCTGGCGCGTCTGGGACATCCGTTCCCGTGAACAGGAAATCGATTATGCCATGGCCCGGGGCATCGATGTGCCGGTCACCAAGGAACGTCCCTACAGCATGGATCGCAACATTTGGCACTTGAGCCACGAGGGCGCCGACCTGGAAAATCCAGGAAACGAGCCCAAAAGCGATCTGCTGTTGATCAGCCGGGAGCTGGAGGATGCCAAGGACACCCCTTCCTATGTGGAGCTGGAATTCGAAAAAGGCATTCCTGTCAGCGTCAACGGTGAAAAGCTGGATCCTGTGGCTCTGCTGACCCGGCTCAATGAAATCGGCGCAGAAAACGGCGTTGGCGTCATCGACCTGGTGGAAAACCGTTTGGTGGGCATGAAATCCCGCGGCGTCTACGAAACCCCCGGCGGGTCGATCATGTATGCGGCCCATTCCGAACTGGAATTCCTGACTCTGGACCGTCAGACCCTCCATTATAAAGACATCATCGCCCAGAAATATGCCGAGCTGGTGTATGACGGCGTATGGTTCCATCCCCTGAGGGAAGCCTTGGACGCTTTCGTGGACAAAACCCAGGAAACCGTGACCGGCAAAGTGCGTCTGAAGCTCTACAAAGGCAACATCCGGCCTGCCGGCGCCTGGTCCCCCTACTCCCTCTACAGTGAGGAATTCGCCACCTTTGGTGAAGACGAGGTCTACAACCAGGCCGATGCGGAAGGCTTCATCAACCTGTTCGGTCTTCCCATGAAAGTGCGCGCATTAATGAAAGAAAAGAGTGGCTTGAAATAATGGACCAAAAAGAAAACCTGCACCTTTGGGGGGGGCGTTTTGCCAAAGAAACAGACAAATTGGTTCTGGACTTCCATTCCTCCATCCGCTTTGACCAGAGATTGTACAGGCAGGACATCCAGGGCAGTCAAGCCCATGCCCGTATGCTGGGAGACCGGGGGATCATCACCCGGGAAGAAGCCGCCCGCCTGATCCAGGGCTTGGAGGAGGTCCTGGCGGACATTGAGCAGGGAAAAGCCGCCTTCAGCATCGATGCGGAGGACATCCATATGAATGTGGAGACCTTGCTGATCGCCAAGGTGGGCGATGTGGGCAAGAAGGTCCATACCGCCAGAAGCCGCAATGACCAGGTGGCGTTGGATGCCCGCATGTATGCCAAGGAAGAGATCCGGCGCTGCCGGAAACTGTTGCTGAACCTGATCCGGACGCTGCTGGACCTGGCTCAGGATCATGCAGATTGGGTCATGCCGGGATTTACACATCTTCAGATCGCCCAGCCCATCACCCTGGGGCATCATCTGATGGCTTATGTAGCCATGTTCCAGCGGGATGACGGGCGTCTGGAGGACTGCCTGAAACGGACGGACGTGATGCCCTTGGGATCCGGCGCTCTGGCAGGAACCACCTATCCCCTGGATCGCCACCAGGTCGCTGAAGAGCTTGGCTTTGCCGCCGTGAGTGAAAACAGCCTGGATGGCGTTGCAGACCGGGATTACATGGTCGAATTTCTTAGCGCGGCTTCCCTGATCCTGGTCCACCTGTCCAGGCTTTCCGAGGAGATCATCCTTTGGGCAAGCCAGGAATGGGCCTTCATCGAATTGGACGATGCCTACAGCACCGGCTCCTCCATCATGCCTCAGAAGAAGAATCCGGATGTGGCAGAGCTCATTCGGGGCAAAAGCGGCCGGGTCTTCGGGGACCTGATGGGGACCCTGACCATGCTGAAAGGATTGCCGCTGGCGTATAACAAGGATATGCAAGAGGACAAGGAAGCCTTTTTTGATGCCATGGAAACTGTCCAGAAATGCTTGCTGGTCATGGCGCCTCTTTTAGGAACCGCCTCTTTCCGGAGGGAAAGGATGCGGCAATCTGCCGCCAAGGGCTTTTCCAATGCCACGGACCTTGCGGACTATCTGGTGGGTCGGGGCATGGCCTTCCGGGATGCCCATCATGTGGTGGGAACGTTGGTGGGACAATGCGCTGCCAGCGGCAGAAATCTTGAGGATCTGTCCCTGTCTGAAATGGCGGAGGCCTTGCCGGAATCCTTGAAGCGCGGTTTTGCCACCGCCGAAGCGGTGCAAGCCTATATCGGGCCCGAGGTCTATGAGGCGCTCAAGCTGGAAAATGTGGTGGGCCGGCGCATGGTGTATGGAGGCACGGCCCCGGCAGAGGTTCTGGCCGCAGTGGCCAGGGCTGAAGCTTGGTATGAAGTACGGGAGAATATTTAATCAGGAAGCGCAGCATCACACTCTGGTAGCCGGGGTGTGATGCTGTATTGAAAAAGCCGGCAAAGCGCAAAATGCCGGAAAGGACGGGAGATATGGATATATTTATTGAGCTGGTGCCTAAAGAGCGGGAGGCTCTGGAGGAAGAGATCCGGCAGATCCGGGCCGCCTATCCCCAGGTCAGCGGGCTGAATTTTCCCGATTTGCTGAAATACCCTATCCGCAGCTGGGAATGTGCCATGATCGGCCAGAAATATTACCAGCGGGTCGTTCCCCATATCCGGGCGATTGACTTCGACATCACGAAGCCGCTGGATGCCATCGACGGGATTTATGCCGCCGGCCTGAGGGAGGTCTTGGTCCTGACGGGCGATCCGCCTCAGGAAATGCGCCGGATCTATCCGAATAAAAGCGTGGACCTGATCCGCCGGATCAAGCAGGACTATCCGGACATGAAAGTCTATGCGGCCATCGACCAATACCGATATGGGATGAAGACGGAGCTTAGTTACATTGAACGAAAAGAGTATGCCGGAGCGGACGGTTTCTTCACCCAGCCCTTCTTCGATATGCGCTGGCTGGAGATCTGGCAGGAGCAGCTGGCCGGCAAAAACATCTTCTGGGGCATCTCCCCGGTGGTTTCAGAAAAGAGCTACTGGTATTGGGTCACCAAAAACAACACGGTGTTTCCCGCAGAATTCCGGCCGGATTTAGACTGGAATATCGAATTCGGCCGCCGGGTCATGGATTTTGCCCGAAGAACCGACGGTTCGGTTTATGTCATGCCGATCCGGACCAATGCGGCGGTTTACTTGCAGGGCTTGTTCAAATAATGACCCGGCCGCGGCGGCACGACGCCTTGGGAGAGACGGCGTAGAAGGAGAAAAAATGAAACCATTTAAAATCACCGTGACCTCGGCTTTCGGGGTCGAAGGCCTGCTGCGCAAGGAAATGAACCGGCTGGGCTACGAAAAGGACCTGTTGGTGGACAAGGGCGGCGTAACCTTTTGGGGCACGCCGGAAGACATTGTCCGGTGCAATCTGTGGATCCGGCAAGGGGAACGCGTCTTGATCGAAATGGGACGTTTCACCGCCCGAAGCTTTGAGGAGCTTTTTCAGGGAACGCTGGCTTTGCCCTGGGAGGATTGGATCGGTGAAACGGCAGCCTTCCCGGTGGCCGGAAAATCGGCCCAATCGACATTGTTCAGCGTTCCCGACTGCCAGGCCATCGTAAAAAAAGCCATTGTGGAACGACTGAAACAGAAGCACCAAAAGGTGACATGGTTTGAAGAAACCGGACCCACCTATCAGGTTGAGGTCAAAATCCTAAAGGATGTGGCCACCCTGGTGATCGATACCAGCGGGATGGGACTGCACAAGCGGGGGTACCGCAAGCTGGGAACCACCGCACCTTTAAAGGAAACCTTGGCGGCGGTCATGCTGACCTTAAGCAATTGGCGGCCCCAATGGCCGTTGATCGATCCTTTCTGCGGTTCCGGCACGATCCCCATCGAGGCAGCCATGAAGGCGATGAACATGGCACCGGGCTTGAAACGGGAATTTGTCTGCGAAACCTGGCCGCAAATTGACGCTCAGCTTTGGAAGAAGGCGCGCAGGGAAGCGGAGGAAGCCATCCAGGTTGTTCCGGATCTCCGGATCGAAGGCTATGACCTGGATCAGGAGGTGCTTTCCATTGCCCGTTATCATGCCAAACTGGCCGGGGTGGAGCCCTACATCCATTTCCAGCAGCGGGATGTGCGGGACCTGAAGAGCTCCAAGAAATTTGGCTCGATCATCACCAATCCGATTTACGGCGAACGTCTGGCCAATCTGGAGGAAGCAGCCGCCTTGTATCGGCTGATGGGCGAGGTTTTCAGCAAAATGGATACCTGGTTCTTCTATATCTTGACGTCCCATCCGGATTTTGAACGGCACTTCGGCAAAAAAGCCACAAAAAACACCAAGCTTTTCAACGGCCGTCTGGAGTGCCGGCTTTATCAGTACCATGGACCCCGGCCGCCCCGGGAAGCCAGGCAAACGGCCTCGGAGGGCCCGGAAGAAACCGTGTCATAAGGATGTGGTCCGATGCGCAATCACGGGTTTGGCATACTGTGGGGTTTGATTCTGGGGGTCACGGAATACTGGCCGGTCAGCGTTACCGGACACCGTATTCTGGTCCGTACGCTGTTTGGATTGCCCGCGCTGGAACCGCTTTGGGAAATCATCCTGCTTTCGGGGATCCTTGCCGGAACCGTGACTTTGATTTGGCGTGACGCCCGGAATATGGCCGCGGCACCTTTTGGAAGGACTTCCATGATGGCTCTGGCAGGCGCGGCGCCCCTGGGGATCATGGTTTGGATCACTGCGCCCTTCATCGGCCGCTGGCAGACAAGCGGCGTGGCTCTGGCGGTTGGCTTTATGCTGAATGGCTGCCTCTTATGGTACCTTCACAACCGGGTGAAAGGGCGGCGAGGTTTGCGGAAGATCGGCTATCCGGAATATTTGGCTGCAGGGTTGCTGCAGAGCTTGTCGGCTTTTCCAGGGCTGTCCCGAATGGGATTGCTGCTATGCGGCGGCAGGCTTTATTCGATGAATGGACGGACGACGGTTCGCATTGCTTTTCGGATCAGTCTGTTTGTTTTGCTGGGAAGGCTTGTGGTTCAGACTGACCATTTGATTCGTACGGGAAGTGCCGCAATGTTCATGGATGCGGGTGGCGGGTGGCTGGCCGCCGGATTTCTGACGGCAGCCGCCGCAAGCTACGCGGCAGGCCGTCTGCTGCTGAAACTGGTGCGCGGCGGCGGGCTGCGTTTCTTTGCCATCTATAGCTTTTTCCTGTCATGCGTGGCTTTGGGCTTGAGGATGCTGGGCATGATGCAGTGACCGCAAAATATCCGAAAATGGATCGAAGCAAGAAGACCAAGGGTCGGCTTGCTTTTTTTCTTGGTTATTTTTGAACATCCGGCCCGCTTGACACAGGGACATAATATGCTAGAATGGTAAAAAATGGAAATTGATGGAAGGTGAGTGTTATCGAGAAAATAAGGATCCACCTCGTCTTTGCCTCCGTCAGCGAGGGCCTTGAAGCGGAATTGAAGGAGAAGTACCTGATCACAGGACGAAGCCGGAGCCTGACGGAGGCTGCCCGAACAGCAGGCATTTCCGTGACCGACGCGCCAGGCTCGGAAAATGGCGGGATGGATGGCGCTGCCGCTGCGGATGTTCTTCTGATCAACGGTCTGGATCATTATCGGCAGGAATGGAAACGGCGCCAAAACCCTGACCGGCTGCTGCTCGAGGAGTTGCTGCTGCTCCAGTCGCGATGGCCTTGCAGCCGTATCAAGCTGCTGCTCCCGGAGCGCAAGCATCAGGATCAGGAGTTGCTGACGGATCTTATGCAGAACAGTATCTATGATTTTTGGTTCACAGATCGGATCCGGCAAGGCGGCGTGTCCGAACTCATCGACCATCATCGAGATTTCGCGGCGGTGGAACAATACCTGGGGACTTTTCCTGCACCGCCGGCAGCCGTCGTGCCGCCATCCGGCTTGACCGGAACCCCGCTTCAGCTTGAGTCTCTCAAAGGCGTGGGCCAATCGATCAAGGAGGTGATCACCAACATAACCAGGACCACCAGGGAAGATCTTCAGGTTCTTTGTCCGG
Source organism: uncultured Peptococcaceae bacterium (assembly GCA_937873525.1). Classification (GTDB taxonomy): domain Bacteria; phylum Bacillota; class Peptococcia; order DRI-13; family UBA5745; genus UBA5745. Next base: position 10,024 of record CALMWJ010000184.1, read on the forward strand.
ACCGGCAAAATGGCGGCTTGTGCCCTTCGGCAAAGCCGGGAGGGTCGGCCATCCTTTGGTCCGAGGACGATGGATTATCGCTCTATGCAGCCAGCGTGCTTCTGGCCTGCCGGCTGGCGGACCATGGATACAAGACCCTTTTGACAGAAATTCCGGGACAGAGGCCGCGGCTGGGGACGGCATTAGGGATCCGGCACCCGGTTTGGAACATGCGGAACGCCTTGTCCCGGTTTGCCGCAGGACAGGAAAATTTTTATCAGACGTGCATTTACAACGGCGAAAAGTATCTGAAAGACAACAGGGCGTATGACCGGCACGAATTCGTGCGTTGCTTTCCGGAACTTTTATTTTTTTGTCCTGATGCGGATGAGTCCCCATGGGAAAACCAGGATAAGTTTCAAAAGGATTGGGCGCTGTTTTTGGTTTCATGGATGCAGTGGGCGATGTTCCATGAACGTTTTCATTTCATCCTTTTTATCGGGTTCGGTCAGGGAAGCTTCCAGGAGTGTGTCCTGAAGCAGATCAGCTATTGGAAAATCATGGTCTTAAATCCCTGGGCCAACGGGTTCAATAAAGCCCGGGAAATCAGTGCCCGCTGGCCGGAGCAAAGCCTGTTCCTTTGGAGTCATGAAACCACGGCAATTAAAAATAAGGGGCCCCTGCCGGGAGGGGCTGGGAACCTGCTGATTCCATCCCAGCTTCAAAAAGATTTTTTAGAGATGGCCGCTTTCACACGGCGGCCGGAAAAACTGCATGAAGACTCGATCCGATTTTTGGATGATTTGAGACGGGCCATTTCAGAAGAGCCGTCCGGCCCGTCCATTTTCCGAAAAAGAGGACCGCGTTTATCCTGGAATCGAAACCAAAGGAAAGGAGCAGAATCATGGAATTGAAGATCACCGCGATCTGGAGCTGTACAGGCCTGGATACGGCGGAACTATCATTCAACCTGGCCAAGGCGGAAGCGGAAAAAGGAAAAACCCTGGCGGTTGAGCTGCCATGCCTGGGCATCCCACGGCTGGGCTTTGCCGCGGATGTGGTGGATCATGAACGCAGCGTTGAAGCGGTCATCTTAAAGACGGAGCAGAAGCTCCCCTTGCAATGGGATATGATCCATCCCGTCAGCAAGGAACTGGGCGTTCTATCTGCCAGTGTATTCTCGAATCCGGATTCCCCGGTGGTATCCAAAGTCGATCTGTCCACGCTGGTTGCTTTTGTCCAAAGGGTCAAAGAATTTGCCCAAGCAGAGAAATGCCGCCATCTGATTTTTGACTGCCAGGGACAAATCACCCATCCCATGACTTTCTTTGCCGTCAAATATGCCGATTGCGTCGTGATACCGATCGGGAAAACCACGGATGCGGCCTATATTCTGGCGAACGTACGGCGCCTGGTCGGGACGTTCCATTATCCGCTTGAAAAATTTGTACTGCTGGCTGAGGGAGACCCTGAAGCGATCCGGCGAATCGCGGCAATCAAAGGGGAGGAGGGCAAGCCCATTGAGAATATCAAGATCCTCTCCTGCGGGCAGACGCTTTTCGGCCGATCTTCCGGGAAGCTGGAAGCGATACGGCCGACGAAGCAAGGGATTCCGGCGAACCCGGGCGGAAGACGCAGCTTCTGGAGCTTGAACAGAGGACGCCAGTCCTCGTCCAGCGAGACGACGGACCGGGACAGCTTGCCGATCGAGGCGATGGCGTCCTGTTATCCGCTTTGAAAGGTGTCAAGACATGAAGGAGCGATTTGATCCTTTGGATTATATTTGCATGGCCCCCTACGGCGAGGTTGCTGAATCGGAGGGATTGCCGGAAGTCCCTCAAAACGCTGTTCTCCGGCCATTTCAGGAAATCGTCGATCAGGTCAGAACCCATTTGCGACAGGCGCATGGCCGTCATATTGCGGTGGCCGTCATCGATCCGGAAATGCGCCGGGAAATGGAACGGCAGATCCTCCAATACGTATCGGAGGCAGGGCTGCGTGTTCCCGGTGTGCCGCAAAAGCGCTTGCTGGCATGGATACAACAGGAGATCCTTTATTTCGGTCCGATCCAGACGGCGCTGGACGATCCGGACGTGACCAACATCGACATCAACCGCTACTGCGAGGTCAATCTTGAACGTTTGGGGGAGGAGGAATATCATCCCGAGATGAGCTTCAAGGACGAAGCCCATCTCGAGGTAATCATCAATAAAATGCTGATGGCCGACGGAAAGGCGCTGACGGCCAATGAACCCCATATTGACAGCCTGTTTGAGAAATATCGCATTTGTGCGGTGTTGGGGACTGCGCGAGGCGGCATTGCCACCGAGGGCACTTGTGCATCCATACGAAAATTTTCTGACGACACACTGTCCCCGGAAGACTTGGTGCGGTCCGGGACCATGAGCCAGGAAATGGATGATTTCTTCAGACAGGTCCTGCCCTCATGCAATTGCATTATTGCCGGAGCGACGAACTCCGGCAAGACCACCACACTGATGGCCCTGCCTCTCTATTTTGATGAGGGTACGCGGATCATTACCATCGAAGACAGTCCGGAAATGATGCTGCGGCGCCGCAGCCGTTATCAGGATTATCATAATATCGTTGCACTTCAGACCAAGGATCATGACAACAAAGACAAGAGATTCGATATCGCAAGGCTGACCAAGGTATCTCTGCGCATGCGGCCGGTCAAGATCCTGATCGGGGAAGTCCGGGACGCCCAGGCTTGCCGGCAGGCTCACGAGGGGATGAATACCGGACACAGCACTTACTTTACGATCCATGCCAGTTCTGCGAGAAACGCGGCAATCCGTGTGATCCAGCTGGCGGGAGATGGCAGCAATGACGAAGTGATTGCCAGTCAGCTGGCGGATACCGTGGATTTGATCATCTTTCAACAAAAACGCTGTAAAAGCAGGGTCATCACGGAAGTCGCAGAACTGACCGGTTTTGAAGGGGCCCGTCGGCCCCTTTGCCGGACGCTGTTTCAGTATGAACAGCAAGGAATGACGACGGAAGGCTTTGTGATCGGCATTCATCGGCGAATCAGCGGGATATCGGAAACGCTGGCCGAAAAACTGGCACAGGCGCTCGTGCCTGATCAGCAGATACGGCACTGGACCAGCCCGCCGGCCCAAAGCCTATAAGCCCTTGAGGGGAAGGGAGGGGAATGAAATTGGTTTCCTTGATTTCCGCCGGGTTGCTGACCTCCTGGAGTATATTGGCCTATTCGTTCTATACGATTCCCGGGAAAGGCCGCGGCGGCATGATGCGGCCTTGCGTCAAAAATTACTGGAGTTCCCGCATCGACCGGGTGCAAATTGAAGCGGCCCAGGCAGGCGTCCCATGGAATGCGCGTCATACGATACAGTTGTGGTGCGGAAGCATCCTGTTGGCAGGGTTTCTGTTTCTGGTCACCCGGAACGGATGGCTGTTTCTCATCAGCGGGGTTCTGACCGGTGCCCTGCCGGGGATGTTGATTCAGATGAAATACCGCCAGCAGAGGATTGAGCTTCTTGAATGCCTGGTGGTTGCTTTAAGGCAAATCATTGCCCGCATACCGGATCAGGGCGGCTTGATCAAAGCCATCGAATCGACGCTTCAATGCGGAACCGATCCCAAAATGGACCCGATGCTTCGGGAGATGGTTCAGGAAATCGGCCTGGGAATCAGCGTGCCGGAGGCGCTTGTTCACTGGAAGCAGAGAATCGGCATGCGGAAATTTGACAAGATGGCGGGCACGCTTCTGCAGGCGCATTCGAAAGGCTGGAGTCCGGCGGCTATGCAGTCGCTGAATAAGGCGCTCCAGGCGATGGAGGCCGATTTGCAGGCCATTCGCCTGGTCCGTCAGAAAAGCCGGCAGTACAAGCGACAGCTCTATTTTATGGTTTTAACGGCCTGGAGTTTCCCCTTCATATTATCCTTGCTGCGTGTCGGGGATGCCAATATTTACAGGGATTCGCCAGCGGGAAGGCTCCTGGTTTTCGCTTATGCGGCGGGTTCCCTGGTCACGATCGCCAAGGGCGGCGAATGTCTCTCCCTGAATGCCGATGAGTTGTGAACTCGGGCGTACAGATGAAAATCAGAAAAGGAACCATGCGGATGTTTGGGAAATGGATACCTTGGATGGTGCCGTTGATATGGTCCTGTGCCGCAACGGCTGCGGCGGCTTTCGGACTGGCACGATTCGAATTAAAACAGCGGTCATACCGGCTGGCCTGCATGGCGGCGATGTCCGGCCTGAAGCATGGCCGATATGGCGTGAAGGACAGCAGAGGGCTGATGCGGGCAGCGGTTATCGTGAACAAGGGCATTGAGCAGCTGGTCCCTGAGGCTCGGGGGTGGTTCGTGCTTGACCGGATGCTCCAACAGATGGACACCGGAACGGATGGCAGAGAAGTTTTGTTGCACGGCCTGCTGAAGGGCCTTGCGGGTGCGCTGCCTCTGCT
>CALMWJ010000185.1 GCA_937873525.1 uncultured Peptococcaceae bacterium
TTTCGGTTTTCGATAAGCCCCGGTTGCCGATGACGATCATATCGTATTTGCCCTCTTCGCTCTGGGCCAGAATTTCATCGGCGGCGACGCCCTCGCGGATCACCTTGTCCACAGGGATTTGCTGGGCCTCAAATTTCTCGGCAACCTTATCCAGGATTTTCGTATAGTTTTTACGATCCGATTCCATCAGCTTTTCAAGGGCTTCTTTGGTCTCCCGGACGGCATCGGGTCTGGGAATGACGCCGGCAAAAAGGGTATTGGTTGTGTGCTGAACGACCACGGACAGCAATGTCACCTTTGCTTGGTGCTGTTTGGCGATGCCGATTGCGTTTTCGGCAGCCTGCATGGATGTTTCGGAACCATCAATAGGCACGAGAATTTTGCGTATCATATTTACCCTCCCTGTCTATACTCGGATTCAATTTGATTTCATTATACGGAGCCCATTATATCACGTCAAGAAATATGGAAGTATACTTATTCCTTCCTCAGCTTTGCCGGTAGGTTTCCAGAAAACGCTTCATTCGCGCCATGCCGCGGCTCAATTCTTCTGTGGAGGCAAGGAACACCAATCGGAAATGGTCCGGTTCCGGCCAATTGAAGCCGCTCCCCTGGACGATCAGGACATGCTCTTTTCTTAGGAAATCCAGCGCAAATTGAACATCGCTCTTGATTCCATAAAGGGCTGTATCGATTTTGGGAAAAATATAAAAGGCTGCCTGGGGTTTGACAAAGGAAATGCCGGGAATCTCGGACAAGGCGTCACAGATGCACTCCCTTTGCTCGTACAAACGGCCGCCTGGACTGATCAGCTCATTGGCGCTTTGGTAGCCGCCCAGTGCCGTCTGGATCACGTACTGGGAAGGTACGTTGGCGCAAAGCCGGAGCGATGACAGTAAATTAAGGGCTTCGATGTATTCGCCGGCACCGGATTTATCACCGCTCAAGACCAGCCAGCCGCTGCGGAAGCCGCAGATGCGATGGGACTTGGAAAGGCCGTTGAAGTTGACGACCAGCAGATCGGGCGCCAAAGAACCCAGCGCCGTATGCTTCAGACCGTCAAAAATCAGCCGGTCATAAATCTCATCTGCAAAGATGATCAGGTCGTTTTGCCGGGCCAGTTCCACGATTTGCTTCAACAGATCCTCTGAATAGACAACGCCCGTGGGGTTGTTGGGATTGATGACCACAATGCCCCGGGTGCGGTCCGTGATTTTACTTCGAATATCCTCAATATCCGGATACCAGTCGGCCTGCTCGTCACACATATAGTGGACGGGCGTTCCGCCGGCCAGCGTGACCGAGGCCGTCCAAAGCGGATAATCAGGTGCGGGAATCAGGATTTCATCCCCGTTGTCCAGAAGCGCCTGCATGCTCATGGCAATCATTTCGCTGACACCGTTGCCCACCCAGATATCATCAATGGTGACGTTGGGAATGTTTTTGATCTGGCAATACTGCATAATGGCTTTGCGCGCCGAGAACAAGCCTTTTGAGTCACAGTATCCCTGGGCATCCTTAACGTTCAGCTTCATATCATAAATGATCTCGTCCGGCGCCATGATTCCAAAAGGCGCAGGATTGCCCAGGTTCAGCTGCAGGATATCGACGCCTTTGTCCCGCATCGCATTGGCTTCCTCAAGGATCGGCCCACGAATCTCATAATGCACCCGATCCAGCTTTTTTGATTTTTGAATCTGCTTCATAGGCTTACGTCCCGCTTTCTGCTCGGATTGGGGAAAAGGAAAAGATGGCTTGAGCAAGACCATCTTTCAATGAATTATAGTTTAATATTTTACACCAATTATTCCAAGAAAAAAAGATACATCATCGATATTTGCAAAAATATTCTATCAGTTTCAGCAACGCCGTCCATCCACAGCAAGAAGGACCAAAGGATGCGGGCGGTAAAGGCTCCGGCACCAGCCCGCCACCTCCGCCAAGGTGCAGCATTTATCCACCAGCCACACCACCCATGATTCCGGGTAAAGGGGCACCGGCAGCCCTAAAGGCCACATGTGGGTCCGGATGATGTTCTGCTCTGTTTCATTCAGCTCGAAATAGCGGTTGGCATTGTCCAATGCGGTCTTTGGATGGGTAAAGCCGTGAAGGCCCTTCCTGTCTCCCTTTTCGTGCCAATCATACAGGAAAAAGTCGTGCAGCAAAGCTCCGCGGGCCGCAGACCGGATGTCCATGCCCAGTTTCCTGCAAACCAGAAAACTATAGTATGAAACAAACAAACTGTGTTCAAAGCAGCTTACATCCGCATGCTGGATAAAGTGTTCCATGGACCGAACAGACGGCTGATGGATCAGGTCCCGCACACATTCGTAATACGCTTCAATGCTGTGGTGCTCAGACAAAAATCATCAACTTCTTTCAAGAACGTCTCAGTGTCATTGTAACATGGTTTGGTTTTTTCGGAAGGCTATTCGAGAACATATTAAAATTGATGCATAAAGAAGACGTCTCGGAATCATTCTTTTTCCGGCAATACCACCGCCATTTGGCAGGGCTCCATAATCAGCAAGTCTAAAACATTTTTCAGAGACCAGCGGATCCGGTAGCTGACCAAAGAAACTTCAACCAGATGATGGAGATCGTGGCGGCTTTGCCCAGATTCTGTATGCCATTGCAGAAGCAGCTTGTCCATTTCTTTCCACACATGGGGATTTTCGAAGGGCAATGGGGGTCCTCCCATGATTTTGCTCACAAGCTCCTTGTTGCAATTCTCCAGCCGGTCCATGGCCTCCAGCACGATTTGGGAGACATTCCTGTCCAGGTCCGTCGGTATCTCTTCCTTCCAGCGTTTCAGGCGTCGTTCTTTCTCCTGGATCAGCGACCAGTTTTCTTTGGACCGCATCATCAGGTCATGACAAAAATCACGGTATTCTCCAAAGAAAACGTGCTCCGGATTTTGTTTTTCTTCCGAATCGCCCGCATCCTCCCACACCATGCCCTGCTCTGTTTTAAAATGGTTGAACAGTTTGTCGAATTTGGCGATTTCCCGGTGCATACTCGCTTCTCCAGCCTGGCATTCGGCGGCAGTCCATGGTTTATCCTGAAGATAGGCCTCCACGGAGCCGCGGAAATTCGACATAAGGATCCGGTTGAGCCAAACCGCTTGACGCACCATGGCTTCCCGGTATCGCGGCGGCGCAATCAGACGGTTGATCAGAATCGCGACCATAAGTCCGATGAGAACACCCACGGATCGCAAGACCGCCTGGCGAAGAAAGGCGGAAGGCGGAGAGGACAGGATAAAGATGGCCGATGCGATACCGACGGTGACCTGCCCCGTCAGCTTCATCCGGATGCCGATCTGGAAAATAAGCAGAACGGCAAGCGCGATCGATACAAGGTTAGGTCCGATGGTAAAGCCCAGCACGAAGGTCGGGATAAACGAAATGAACTGCATCTTCATCATTTTCCGCGCGCCGGAAATGGATTCGCCCATCGTTGGCTGCATCCCCCAAAGGGCTGAGGACGATGTGAAAATAGCCCCGATTCCCAGGGCATCTCCCAAAAGCATCGCAGTCACCATCGCCAGCGTCGATTTTAAAACGCGGGCTCCCACCGGCATTCGGCGAAGGAAGCCGCGCAGCCCCCGCTGCCCCCTCCCGATCTCCGTCTGGCTTTGTACTTTCTCCGGCTGGACTTGGTTATTCTTGTTCATCGTTGATCACCTCGTATCGATAGGATATAAGAAAATAGAGGAATTCTTTCATTCACAGCGAAAATAATCCATCATGTTGCCGCATTGTAACTTCAGGAAAGGGGTATGGCCGCTCATGACCCAAACGACCCAGAATGACCTTCAGGGATGCCTTGCCTTAGCCGCATCCGCCCTCCAGTCAGGCTATCGCCGCGCCCAGCTGGTTTGGGTATGGGATGTGGTCTTCGATCCCAGAACCCGGATCAAATGTCTTCAGAACACCTGCACCCATTACGGCCGTCATTTTATGTGTCCGCCCAATCTGCCTGGCATTGAGGCATACCAGGATGCCTGTGACCGCTTCCGCATCAGTCTGTTGGTTCAGGATGAAATCAATGTGCTTCCCGGACTCTCCCCCGCAGAAATCGATCAGCAATTCAAAATCATGTCCTGCCGGAACCTAAGGCACTTAGCTCATTTGGAACAGCAGGCGTTTCGTCTGGGATTCTCCTTCACTTTCAGTGCGGGCGGCGGCGCCTGTAAACTTTGCGATCCCTGTCAGGCCACCCTTGGCGCGGACCGCTGCGCCCATCCGGACATCGCCCGCCCCTCCATGGAAGCCATCGGCATCGATGTAGCGGCCACCTGCGACCGGGCCGGCCTTCCTTCGGATTTCCGTCCCGAACGGCTGCTGGTGACCGGTTTGCTTTTTATTATTTGAATTATATCGAATTCATCGGCGGGATGCTTGACAATGAGAGATTCCGGTAGTAGCATATTAAACAATTAAATAATGAATCGTTCTTCAGGGCGGGGTGAGATTCCCCACCGGTGGTATAGCCCACGAGCCGCAAGGCATGATTCGGTGTGATTCCGAAGCCGACAGTAAAGTCTGGATGAGAGAAGAGATGTTTCTAACGCGGGTTAAAAGCATGGGCTCTGAAATAGTCATATTTCAGAGCTTTTTTATTTTCAATGCCTTTCCCCCTGCAGGAACGTTCCGGCCTGAGCGATTCGCTCAGGTTTTTTAGAGAGGGGGTCCGAGATGGACGAGCAATATATGAGACGCGCCCTGGAGCTTGCCCGGCATGGGCTGGGCTGCGTTCATCCCAATCCGATGGTGGGGGCAGTTCTGGTCAAGGAAGGACGGATCATCGGCGAAGGCTATCATCCGCGTTGCGGGGAACCTCATGCCGAAGTCATCGCCATCCGCAATGCCTCTGAAGACGTGGTCGGGGCGACGATCTATGTGACCCTGGAACCCTGCTCGCATCATGGCAGAACTCCTCCCTGCGCCGATCTCCTGATCGAAAAAGGGATTGCCCGGGTTGTGGTTGGGTGCCTCGATCCCAATCCTCTGGTGGCCGGCCGGGGCGTCCGCAAATTGCTTGATGCCGGTATCTGCGTAAGCACAGGGATTTTGGAAAGGGAATGTCAAAAACTCAACGAAGTCTTCTTTCACTATATTTTAACAGAACGCCCCTATGTTGTCATGAAGACCGCCATGAGTCTGGACGGTAAAATCGCTACGGTTAGCGGCCAGTCCCAGTGGATCACCGGCGAAGCCGCCAGAGCTGACGTACAGAAGCTCCGGGCGCAATATACCGGCATCATGGTCGGCGTGGAGACTGTGCTTAGCGACGACCCCCGACTGACCTGCCGGCTGGATCCATGTCAAAATCCCGTCCGGATCATTGCGGACAGCAAACTTCGGATCCCTCTGGCTGCAAAGGTCCTGGAAAACCAGCATGACAATCCCACGATTCTTGCCACCACAGATCTGAGCCCGCCGGAGAAACGCCTTGCTTTGGAACAGCTTGGCGCAAAGGTCCTGGTCTGCAACCCAAAGGACGGCAGGGTCGATCTGGCAGATCTAATGGACCGTCTGGGCAATGCCGGCATAGACAGCCTGCTTCTGGAAGGCGGCGCCGCCCTGAATGGCGCCGCTCTGGAACAAGGGATCGTTCAAAAAGTTATCTCTTATATCGCACCTCTTCTCATCGGCGGCGCCACGGCAAAAACGCCCATCGGCGGCCAGGGCTTCGCCGATCTGGCGAAAGCGCCCCGGTTGTCCATCGATCAAATCGAGCGAATCGGTGAGGATATCAAAATTACAGCCTATTGGAAGGAGCTGACCGCCAGTGTTCACAGGCATCATTGAAGAAGTTGGGACCGTCCGTCAGATCCGTAAAAGCATCAAAGGGATGCACATCACGGTCAGTGCACAAAAAGTACTGGAAGACTCAAAAATCGGCGACAGCATCTGCACCAGTGGAATATGCCTCACCATAACTCAAAGGGGTCCGCAATATTTTGAAGCGGACGTCATGGCCGAGACGATCCGGCGCAGCAAGATGCAAGCGTTTCAGACCGGCAGCCCGGTCAATCTGGAGCGCGCCCTCCGGCTGGATACACGGCTGGGCGGACACATCGTCAGCGGCCACATCGACGGGACCGGTGTGATCACCCATATCGAAAAAGAAGACAACGCCATCTGGCTCTCCATCCGCGCACCCCAGGAAATCTTGCGTTATGTGATCCAAAAAGGATCCATCGCCATCGACGGCGTCAGCCTGACGGTGGCCGCTGCGGATCCCTTGGGCTTCAAGGTGTCGATCATCCCCCATACGGGAGCGGAAACCACCCTTCTGACGCAGAAAGCCGGTGATTTGGTGAATCTGGAGTGCGATGTGATCGGCAAATACGTCGAAAAGCTCCTTGGCTTGCCTTCACCCGGCAATATGAAAAAGGATTCGCTGTCCATGGATTTCCTCAGAGAAAACGGTTTCTTCTGAAGCGGACGGGGCTACCTAATCTATGCTTGATCGAATTTTAAAGGAGACAAAACCATGAAAGACTTTGATACCATCCCTCAAGCCATCGAGGCCATCAAAGCGGGAGAAATGGTCGTCGTAATCGACGATCCGGACCGTGAAAACGAAGGCGACCTGATTATGGCCGCTGAAAAAGCAACGCCCGAGGCCATCAACTTCATGGCCATGCATGCCCGTGGCCTGATTTGTATGCCCGCCGCAGCAGAGATCTTAAAAAATCTTGAAATCGGTGTCATGGTCGAGAATAACACAGACAATCTGTGCACTGCTTTCACCGTATCCATCGACCATGCGGAGAGCACCACCGGCATTTCCGCCTTTGAACGATCCCACACCATCCAAAAAGCACTGGACCCGGCTGCCAAACCGACGGATTTCCGCCGGCCCGGCCATGTTTTTCCTTTAATTGCCAGGGATGGCGGCGTTCTGAAACGCACCGGGCATACCGAAGCAGCCGTCGATTTGGCGCGTCTGGCCGGGTTTAAGCCTGCCGGAGTGATTTGTGAAATCATGCGGGAAGACGGCGCAATGGCAAGGACGCCCGAATTGCTGGAGTTTGCGGAAAAATACGGCCTCAAGATCGTCACCATCGCCGATCTGGTCGCATACCGCTGCAAACAGGACTGTCTGGTGGAATGCATCGCCACTGCAAAAATGCCCACCATCTACGGGGAATTCACGGTCCACGGTTTCCAGAACAGACTGAGCGGCGAACATCATGTGGCCTTGGTGATGGGTGAAATCCACAGCGATACGCCGATCCTGACCCGCGTCCATTCCGAATGTCTGACCGGCGACGCCCTGGGTTCGCTGCGCTGCGACTGCGGTGAACAGTATGCTGCAGCTATGCAGCAAATCGCCAAAGAAGGCTGCGGGATCCTGCTTTATATGAGACAGGAAGGCCGCGGCATCGGCCTGATCAACAAGCTGCGGGCTTACGCGCTCCAGGACCAGGGTATGGATACCGTCGAAGCAAACATCGCCCTGGGCTTCCCTGAAGATCTTCGGGAATACGGGATCGGCGCCCAGATCCTAAATTGCCTGGGGGCTCGCAGACTGCGTCTCATGACCAACAATCCCAAAAAAATCCGGGGTTTGGAGGGCTACGGCCTGGAGATCATCGAGCGGGTGCCGATTCAAATGGAATCCCATGTGGAAAACGAATTCTACTTAAAGACAAAGCAAGCGAAAATGAATCACTTACTTAATTATTAGAACAAAATTAGGTTTAAGGGAGGAAATCATCATGAAAATCATTCAGGGAAATTTAATTGCCAGTCAGCTCAAAATCGGCATCGCGGCCGCCCGCTTCAATGAATTCATCGTTTCAAAACTGATTGGCGGGGCTCAGGATGCCTTGGAAAGGCATGGCGCGGATCCGAATGATATGGATCTCGTCTGGGTTCCTGGAGCCTTTGAACTTCCCCTAGCCGCCAAAGCCATGGTTCAGAGCGGCAAATATGACGCCATAATCTGTCTGGGCGCGGTCATCCGCGGGGCCACACCTCATTTCGATTATGTCTGTGCTGAGGTAACCAAAGGAATCGCATCCCTCTCCATGCAGAGCGATATTCCTGTGGCATTTGGGGTCCTGACCACCGACAGCATCGAACAGGCCATCGAGCGGGCCGGCACAAAGGCAGGCAACAAAGGCTTTGATGCCGCCGTTACTGCGATTGAGATGGCGAATCTTCTGAAAGAATTGCACTGACCGGCTCAAAAGACATCGATGGCTGGGAAGCCAGCACATGGTCCCAGGCTTTTTTCAATGCCAAAGCGTCTTCCGCGCTGAAGGAATGTCCGGGCTTCATGATTTCATCCATGGCTGTTTCTATCGGCCAGACCACAAAATGGAATTTTCCGTTTCGATCTTTTTTCTGTGTATATAAAGGGATAAAGGAGGCTCCCTCGAAAGAGGGAGCTCCTGTTTTTCCATCCACTCGGAGCGTGACTTTCAATATCAGGCTGCTCAGTCGTTCCAGCCCTTTTTGCCCTGAAATGAAATTTCCCAGGGAATACATTACAAACTTGGTTTGGGACGCATGGGGCTTGTCCTCCGTATTACCCTCAGCATGGCCGGCAGCCGCCGCGGGCTCTGCGGCAAAGGCGTTCGCGGACATGCCGGCGGGTTCGCCAGGCTGAAGCACATGGGGGTGGCTGCCCAGGATCAGATCCGCGCCGCCGGATAATAGGGTTGCAGCCAAAGCTTTCTGCGATTCATTGGGAAGGGGCTGATACTCCTGTCCCCAATGGAGCATCATGATCACATACTGCGCGCCAGCCTTTCTGGCGGCTTGGACATCTTCAAGCAAACGCCCGGGGTCCAAATCGCTGACCGCGTACGCCTTCCCTTCGGGAAGGATCAGCCCGTTGGTTCCATAGGTTGCGCTGATCAATGCGATGTTCACGCCCTTGACGGCCATCGAGGTTACCTGGGACCGTTCCTCGGCGGTGCGGAAGGTTCCGGCATGCAGCAGCCCGGCAGCATCCAGATGGTCCAGTGTTTTGACCAATCCGCTGTAACGTCGGTCCAGACAATGGTTGTTGGCCGTCCCGACCATGTCAAAGCCGGCATCCTTAAGATTTTGGGCGAGGATCTCCGGTGCGTTGAACATCGGGTAACCGGTGTATTTCGTGTCAGAACCGGCTAAAGGGACCTCCAGGTTTCCGATGACCAGATCCCCTTGATGCAAAATTGGCGATACTTTTTCAAACATATAGGCATAGTCGTATGTCTTGGACGAGGCCTGCCATCCCGCGTTAAGCATCGTATCATGCATCATGATGTCCCCCACCGCAAGGAGCGTAATGGTTTCATCCGGTTGGGCGGGCGCTTCTTCCGCTCCCGCCGGAACGGCCATTGGTTCCCCCGCCGGGTCCATGGAAGCCGTGGGCCCGGATTCCGCATGGATCACACGGCTCAGACATCCCCCCATCGGCACAGCGCTCAATGCCAGGATCAGCACCGCAATCACGCAGTACAAACCATTTCTGATATAAGCGCGGCGCCAGGCTTTTTCTAAAGACCGTTCCCTCTTCACTTGGTCGCTCGGCTGCTGTCCGTTCATGATATACCTGCTTTGCTCGTATTATGTATTATCCATCAGAATCCGCAGGGTTCCCCGACAAGGATGACCGTGATTCGGCTCTTGGACGGCTGACGATGCAAAACCACGGTGGCATTGCATATCCGCCGTTCGTGGTTGCAGTCTACACAATAGCCGGTCTGAGTACAGGGGATCGACGGGTCGATCCGCAGGCTGTTGGTGGGTGCAGCGATCATTTTGACCCGCTGCTCGGCAGCCTCCAGGTCTTGAACGATCTTGTTGATCCCTGCCACAAGGATGACCTGTTTGGGTCCGAAAATCATGGCGGCGACGCGATTGCCGGTTCCGTCCACATTATATAGCTTGCCATCCAAGGTGATGGCATTGCAGCCGGCAAGAAAAACGTCGCAGAGAAGCTCCTGCCGATAAATCTTATCTTTTTCATCGGGGTCGCTGACCGCGTTATGATCATAGATCGCAGAGCCGCGGGACTGCAGCTCCTTTTGGACGTCCATCCTTTTGACCGTCATGGAACCGCCGAATCCCACAGAAGCGCCGTCAGGGATCATCGCCATCAGCTTTTCTCTGGCTTCGGCAAGGTTCTCGCAGTAGAACGCCTCAAATCGGTTCTTCTTCAGTGCCTCAACCGTCTTTTTTCCCAAGATTCCATCATGCTGCTGAACAAAATCAGTCATTCTCCCCGTCTCCTTTCAGGAATCGATCCATCAACGTATAGCCTTCCTCAACAAACAAGCCGGTTTGTTTGGCTCCATCCTCATCATAAACCTGATTCTTTTCATCCGACTTGCGGCTGTCATAAATCAAGAAGGGGATCGGATCCATGGTATGCGTCCGGACCGCGATGGGCGTTGCATGGTCCGGAAGCACCATCAGCCGGTAGTCTTCTCCCTTGGCATCCAAGGCTTCCACGATTGGCTTAACAACCAAATGATCGATTCTTTCGATTGCGGTCACTTTATTTTCAATTTCCGCTCGATGACCGCACTCATCAGGTCCTTCCAGATGGACATAGAGGAAATCCTTGCCACGGGCCAGGGCCTCCAGAGCCGCTTTGGTTTTCCCGTCATAATTGGTCTCGTAGGTTCCGGTCACGCCCTCCACATCGATGGATTCCATGCCGGCGCACAAGCCCAGGCCTTTGATCAAGTCCACCGCGGAGATCACGGCGCCCTCCAGCCCGTATTTTTCCTTGAAACTCCGGATGGCCGGTTTCTTCCCTTCACCCCAAAGCCAGATCAAATTGCCGGGATTGAGTCCCCGGGCTTTGCGTTTTTGGTTGACCGGATGCTGACTGAGAATACCGTAGCTTTCCCTCATCATCGATTCCAGAAGCTTGCCGTGAGAACCTTTCGGCTGATAAGCACCGATCTTTTTGCCCAAAATGTCATGCGGCGGCACCAGTTCATAACCCCAAGGCCCTTTCTCCCAAAGCAGGATATGCCGGTAGCTGATCCCCGGATAAAAGGTCATGCCGGGCCGTCCCAGTTTTGCCTGGATTGCGGCGATCAGTTCAGCCGCTTCCCCGGAGCTGATCTCACCGCTGCTGTGGTCCAGGATGGTCTTCTCTTCATAGGGCTCATCCTCTGTGACCGTTACCAGGTTGCAGCGAAAGGAAACATCCTCGCCGGACATCGGAATGCCGATGCTGTAAGCCTCAAACGGTGATCTTCCCGTATAGTATTGACGGGGGTCGTACCCCATGACGGATAGGTTGGCGGTATCACTGCCGGGGCTCATCCCCAATGGGACGGTTTGAACAAGTCCGATGGTGCCCATCCGGGCCAGCCGATCGATACACGGTGTCGACGCTGCCTGCAGCGGGGTCTTGCCGCCCAGCTGTTCAATCGGATAATCTGCCATACCGTCCGCTAAAACCACAATGTACTTCAAAAAACTCATCCTCTCCAGCTGCCTGACTGCTGTAAGTATTTTTGGAAAAGCGTATCTGGACTGAAAAGCCTTAGGGCTTCATTTTTCCATTACGTCGATCATTATATCATAATCCGATCTCCAGCCACAAACAGAGATCGATGGAGATTGCCATGAGCAGGGCCATGGGCAGAGATGCAGGGCGATATCTCGATGGCAACGCAAAAAGAATCAGGACTGCGGCACCCATGACCCATCCATAATAAAACAAATACAAAGTCCATTGTGCCCAGCCCAGCAAAATCCCTGTCACCACGGCAAGTTTCAGGTCTCCGGCGCCCATCCGGCAACCCAGGTAGGGCAGGCCGTGCAGCATTCCCGCCGCACCGCCTGCCGCGAGCCGACCGCCGAAGCTCAGCCAATTTCTAAGAAACAGGGCTTCCGCAGCGAACGCAAGGATGGCACAGACCGCTCCGGACAGGATCAGACGGTTGGGAATGCGGCGGAAACGACAATCCGTCCAAAGGGCAATGTGGTGGATCGCCAGCAGGGTAACTGTACACATAGGCTTGGTCAGGTTCATGGTTTGATGCCTTCCTGCCGCTGAGGAGATCGGTCTTCTGCCGACTTCGGCGAGAAATAGATTTTCCCCGTCTCATTATAATGAATCAAGGCTTTGGCCCTCTCTTCATCCTTCTGATCCAGCATGATGGTCAGCACCACCGGCAAGGTGTCTTTGCTCCCTTCCCCGTTCAGGGGATCCAGAGATACCGCTTCCTTGTTTTTCTTATCCACAATCAGCAGATCTTTGAGAAACGGATCATCCTGAGGTCCGATCAATTGGGCCGGACGGCTTTCAAAGCCTTCCTTGCCCTCGATATAGACCCAGGCATCCGCCTTGGATCCCGGCGATAGCCAGTTGGCACAGCTTCGGACCAAATCAGTCTGCACGCAAATCAGACGTTTTGGTTCACCGCCCCGATGCTGCAAAAACGGATCGCCGCCTTCTGGCTCTTTGGATAGCCGGCTTGGCCGCAGAATATCCCCTTCACCCAAACCCGTTGAACCGGCAAACCAGTCCCCCTCTTCGAAAAGGGCGGCAAGATCAACGCAAAAGTCATCCTCCAGACCAAATACAGGTCGTTCTTCCATGACAAAGTCCTCCGCGGCCAGCAAAGCGCCTGGAACCAGCGCATGTCTGGCAACCGCCGCTGGACTCATGGCTGCCGCCTCCAGCAGGTACTGTTGATTCAGACGATAGGTGACTGCAAAGACGAGGCAAAAACTAAGTCCAATCATAAATGCGCGAAATAAAGGCCCCTTGTACCAGCTCCATATGAATCTCCTCAGCTTCTCTCCCTCCTCAGCGTCTGCGAGCTGCAGACCAGCGATTGAATTTCTATTTATATAGGTTTTGGTAAGCCGATCCCTTTCGGATGTTCAGAAAAAAATCCTCCTTCCCGGCAAAACGGGTCAGCAGCAAAGGCAGCCGGACACAGGCCGCAGCCTCCAGTCTCGCCTGGCTGCCATCCTGCTCGGTCCGGAGGCTGAGCTCGATTCTCCCTTTCAGGCCGGGCGCCAGATTTTCCCGCATCGAGCGCCATGCTTCCCGTCTTGCTTCCCCAGCATCCACAAAGCAGCGTCCGGCGGAGAGATCCTCCTCCGAAAGACCGGCTACCACGCCGGCATCAAGGGCCAGCTCAAGATTCTGTCGCATTTGTTCCCGAACGGCCCATATCGTTGTCCCGTCCAGGAGCAGACATAAAAGAAGGAACATCGCCCAGATCCAGACAAACACCCGCATCGTTCACCCTCCCCTTATGAAGGTTTGGGCCAAACCGCGGACCTTGATGCGCAGGGGCACCTCCCAACAGGTCCCCAAAGGCCTGAGGCAGGAGAGCGGATAGCTGCTTTCCGCCTCAAGTTCTAAAAGATCGCCGCGCTGAACACAGCAAGGCGTTCCTTCCAACCGGAATGAGAAACCCTGCAGCCCATAGTCCTCCAGAAGATCTTCAAAGCCGGCTTCGATCCGGGAATTCATTCCGTTCTCGATTTTCATCTGGTTTAAGGTTTCGCTGCAAACCTGGCGCAGTTTCCAAACCGCCATACTGTATCCCGCCGCTTCAATCCCGATCATCAGCATGACGGTGATCACCAGAAGACTATAAAGGCCCAGGATCATCCCTTCCCCCCTCTGGTTCAACCATCCAGATTTCGGATAGGGCTTCATACCAGGAGGCTTTCAAGTTTCTCAAAAATACGCTCTGCCAAGCCGGTCATCTTTCCATTCAGCACCGTGCTGACCGCGACCAGCAAAAGGGCTGTAATGGCCATCCATCCCAGCGATCCCACAAGATCGCCCCGCTGGTCCCCCCAGAACACGCTAAACCCGTCTTTCATCCTCCGTGCGGCCCTCAAGCCGGACTGTTTCAGGTTTTCCTTGATTTGGATCATCGTTCGGTCTCCTTTTATTTATAATTTTTTTTGGACAGGCCGGAAACCCGTCTATACGAACAGCATGCTGACCTGCCGGAAGATTTCATAGCATTTCAAGCCCAAGGCAGCGATGGCCAGTCCGTAAAGCATCAGATAAAAGGGCACCAGTTTGCCCGGCTTGGCCATGATCAGAGATTCCGCCGCCGCCTGCCGCAGGGATAGGATCTCATCCTCAATATTTGAAAAATACGCCTCAGCGGCGCTATAGCCGCTTTCCACGGCAATCCTTACAGCTGCCGCCAATTTGCCCATGACAGGCATGTCGTAGCTGTCTGAAAACACTCTTAGGGCTTCTGACGCACCCATCATATGAATGTCGTTCACCAGTCGATCCAAGGCAAGGGACATGACCGGTCCGCAGTGGTTTCCAGCCTGGGCCAAGGCAGATAAATAGTCCCTGCCGCCCGCAAAGTTGATGCGCAGATGATCGATCACATCCGGTATGTCACAGATCAGCGCTTGCTGCCATAGCCTGAAATCCGTATGGACCTGCCGAAGCCTCTGATACAGCAGAAAAACGGAACATACCGG
>CALMWJ010000186.1 GCA_937873525.1 uncultured Peptococcaceae bacterium
ATTGCAGATTTTTCTTAAATTTTCTAAAGGAATTTTATATTTCTCAATATTCTCCACGATGTTCCGCCTCCTTTGATTCTATTGCGCTTTCAAGCAGAGCCGTTTTGGAATAAAAAAAGAGGGGGTCCTGCACTTCATCCCGATCCGTCACTGCTCGAAGCATGCTTTCCAGAAAGTGGCAACCCTCTGAGACGATGGTAACACATTTGCATGCTTCTATTCAAGTATTACCGTGGCTGCCTCATAACCCATTTGCCGGACCAAGGTGTCCAGAAGGGACGTCAGACGGCGGTCAGACTCCTCCAGAAAGCCGCCGGCAACCGCCTGGTCTTCCATGGCCTTTTTATCCCGGTTGATTTCATCTATAATAAGCTGGGAAGGGTATCCGGAGAAAATTTGTCCCTTGATATCCTCCACCACGGTTTTTTCGGTTCTGACCACGTTTTCCAGGATCTCCGATTTCTCTGCCGTGATCTCTACCGCCTTGGTGGTGTCGTCCACATGGATCCGGAGCTTGCTGAAATCCGTTCCGCTTTTCAAGTACCCCTGATATTTGATCAGCTTGATATTTTCGGACAGCGGGATCTCGATCCCCATCATTTCGGTCTTTGTCTTGCTGATGATGACATTGGAATACGCATACCGGTAAACCGCCAGTTCTGCCACCTCATTCAGTTCTTTGAAGATGATCGTTGCATCGCTTTCACGGACTTGCTGCCACTGCAGCCATTCCGGATGGCGTCCAAAGCCGTAGCCGGCCAGAATGCAGGCCGCCGCTGCCAAAATCACCACCATCGCTGTGGTCACCAATCGTCGCATTTTTACCATCGCTCCCCGATACCTCCCCCCAGGAAACCGTGTTGCCGGAACGGCTCCCTTTTTTTGAATATTGTCTGTCATTATACCACCTTTTTCAGAAACCCCAAAGGCCATGCTTCAACCCTTGCCGAAGGAGGGATCCCGATGACCGAACCTCTATCACGTGCCGACGGCCCAGCCATCTGCCGTGTGACCCTGCGTTTCTATGAGGAACTCAATGACCTGCTGCGCCCGGATCAGCGGAAAAAGGACATTGTCTGCGAATTTCCGGGAAAACGTTCTGTCAAAGACGCGATGGAGTCCTTCGGGGTCCCCCATACGGAAGTGGATCTGATCCTGGTCAACGGTGTTTCCGAAGGCTTCGGCTATCTTCTTAAGGATGGTGACCGGGTCAGCATTTATCCCGCCTTCGAGCGCTTCGATCTGGAGGGGATCACCAAGGTTCGGGAAACCCCGCTCAGAACGCCGCGTTTCGTGGCGGATGTCCACTTAGGCAAGCTTGCCAGGAACCTGCGGCTCCTGGGCTTCGACATCGACTACCGGAATTCCAGGGACGATTCGGAGCTGGCCGCCATTGCTGCGGATGAAAAACGCATCCTGCTGACCCGTGATCGCCGCCTTCTTATGCGGAAGACGGTGGACCGGGGCATCCTGCTGCATCAAGAGGATCCTTTTAAGCAGACCTTGGAGGTCTTGGACCGTCTGGATCTTTGGGATGCCCTGGCCCCTTTCAGCCGTTGTCTTGCCTGCGGCGGGCCATTGGCCGAGGCGTTCCACGGCAGCGATGCCTTTGCAAAGGCTGAACCCTCCATTCCGCCCCGGGTCCGTTCATGGTGCCGCGAATACTCTATTTGCCGCCAGTGCGGGAAGGTTTATTGGAAGGGCAGCCATTATGACCGGCTGGACGCTCTGGTTCAAAGATTCCGGGCATCGGCACCATAAGCACAGACGGTTCCGATGGCCTTGCCGTCCGCTATTGGACCGTCTCTTTGGCTCCTTTGTATTTTGAGAGAAACAGGGCGCCCAAGCCGGCCAGGATGATCAGGAGCCGGATCAGCATGCCTGCATAGGGGATCAGGGGCAGAAGCACCAGGATCGTCAACCCCGGCAAAACCAGCCATACGCCCATATGGTGTTCCTTCCAGCCAAAACGCTGCATCGCCCATTTGGCCAGAAAGACCGCCACAATAATTTTTGAGAGATACAAAGTCATTCCATACAGGATCCCAAGAATCAGTCCCAGCGGGATCCCAATGACGGTGACCATCAGCAGTATGATCAGCAGCGGCGTCACCAGCAAGACCAGAACCCCTACCCCCAAGGTTTTCAGCGGATGGTCTATAAGTGACTGCGAAACATTCGTCCACAGATCCGGCCACCAGATCCTGATGATGAACCAGACCAGCAAAGCGCCGGCGATCCGCAGCAAGATCCGCCATAGCATTTTATAAGGATCCCTCTGCGGCTGGATGGGAGGTTGTCTGTCCACCTGCTCCCAATCGATCTGTCCGTCTACCGTTGCGCCGGGTGAAATGGCCGCCTGCTGCTCGCTCTTATAGGTAAGGTTTCCGCCGATCATCGCTCCCGGCAGCAGCTGGAGGTCATTCACCTCCAAAAAGGCGTCCTGGCCGACGGTTCCGCCAAGGACCATCTCCTCCGCCCCGCCGTTGAAATGGCGCTTGACGGTACCTTCCAAGGCGATATTTTGCCCGGCGGCCATCAGGTCGCGGCCGATCACTGCATGGGCCGGTAGTTTGATGGTCTGGCCGGCGGCAAAAACATCACCGTCGGTCTGGGTCTCCAGCACCAGGTTTTGCCCGGCCGTATAAATATTGCCATTGATTTTCCCGCCGATGGTAACGGTCTGGGCTGCCGCAAATAAATCCCCATTAATGGTGCCATTGATCCGGACTTCCTGTCCGGAGACAAAGGTTGTCCCCTCGACGGTACCGTCCACACGAACCAGATTGCCCGTAAAGAATCCTGGTCCGTGGATCGTCTGATCTGCAGCCAAGGTATCGATCTCACGGTTTACGCCATTGGCAGAGGCCGCTGCCATTCCGGAAAAAAGCATGATTGCAAGGAACAAGGTCATCAGGATGAAAGGTCTTCCTCTGTGGATCTGATGATGTCTGCTGTTCATAGGGCTCTCCTCCTTTTCTGATTATTCCGTCTTTTTATCCGGTGATGCAGGGCGCGATCGTTGGATCGCCCCTGCGCTTACGGTCATTGCAGACTTTTTGCAGAAACTTTATAAACATCCTTTTCAAGAATCATGTGATAGGTCATTTCAAGGGTTTTTACCGTTCCGTCCGCGGCGGGAAAGGCCACTTTGACGATCGAAGCATAGGTGCCGTCGGCTTCTGGAACGGTGCTTAGGATCTCGAAACTTTTCGGCGCCTGAAGCGACGCTGCGGATCCGGCGGCAAACGCATCGAAGTCTTCTTCTCTTTCAGCGATGGGTGTCAAAAGATACAATGTATTTAACCTTTTGCTTTTTAAGGCGTCCAGATACTTTTTCAAAGCCGCCGAGGGCGTCCGGCCCAACAGGTCTTCTCCATCCTTCTGCAGGTCCTTCCGGATGCGGTCCTGATAGAAAAACGTTTTCGGGTCATAGCTGTTCCCAACGTTCCAGATGATGTATTCTTCAACGCCCAGTTCGGCAGCGGCGACCATCTGATCGGAAATTGTTTTCGCATTATAAGGGATATGGCCTTTGACCCAGGTTGCGGTGAAGCCTTGGAACCAGGGACGGATCAGCGCCGGCTCCTTTTCGGCGGCGCTCTGTTCAATGGCCTCCAGCAGCGATTTCCTGGAAACGCCATAGGGGTTCGCATCCGGTACCGAATATCCGTAAAAGCCCGAATTATAATGGCTGGGATAAATCATCGGACAGATATAATCGGTGGGGTTGGCGATTTTTCTCCAGGTTTGCCCAATGTCTTCCGGCTTGTCATCCCAGGTATGGGTGATGACGGCAAACACATCGGCTGCAATATGGACATTGTACGGTTTTAAGGCTTCCCGGGCATACTCCAGAAAATCCTCGATGCCTTCATCCTTGTCCCGATCGTTTCGTCCGGGAAAGACGGTGATTGGATTATAGCTTTTCGCGCCGTCGGGAAAGCGCACATAGTCAAACTGGATTTCGTCAAAGCCCCGCAGAGCGGCTTCCCGGGAGACTGCAATGAGATACTTCCAGACATATTCGTCGAAGGGATTCACCCAAGCCGTGCCGCTGCGGTCCCTGTAAACCCCGCCCGCTTTGAGCTGGATGGCATGGGCGCTTTCTTGTTTTGCGAAAAAAGGATCCTTGAAGGCAACGATCCGGGCAATGGTATAGATATCGTGTTCCTGAAGATAATCCATGAGCTTCGGATAGTTTTTCAATGGCTTGGACCAATTGGACTTCAGCTGGTTGACGATGGGGATATCGCTGTCCCAGGCAACCAGACCGCTGTCGTTTTTCACATCAATGACCAGGGCGTTGATTTCGGTGCTTTCGCAGAGAGCCAGGGCTCTTTCAAGCTTGTTGACCTCACCTAAACGGCTCGTGTCGGCAGCCTTGCCGGACTGGCCGCTGATGGCGCGGACGTAGTCGGCATAATACGCCACGTCGTTTTCGTTGAAATCAAAGCCGGCGACATAGGCCGTGATGTACAGACCTTTGGCTGCGACGGTGCTGAGCTGACGCTCCTCCCCCAGGGCAGGAAGGGGCACATAAAATTCACCCAGCGCTTCCTTGCGCTGGCTTTCCAGGGCTTCCCGTTCCTCCCGCAGACGGGCTTCTTTTTCAGCCGCTTCCTTTTCAGCCGCCGCTTTGGCGGCAGCCTCAAGCTCGGCGGCTGTTGGACCCTGAGCCGACGATCCGGCGGTGCCTAACGCTCCGCCCGTCTCTGCGGAAAGCACTGGCTCAACGCCGGGGATCCCCGGCAGATCCGATTGAAAATAATAAGCGATGCCCGATAGACCAATCAGGATTGCCAATGCCGGCAGCAGAAATTTTTTCATCCTATCCCTCTTTACATGATATATTATGTTTAAGCATCTTAAGTTTACATCCATCCCAGGGGCATAGCAAGGTTAATTATCTATATTCCCCAGCCTCCGCCATGTCTTGACACGTGTCATGGGTTGTGCTATGTATAGGGGGTACCTATTTTTACCAGAGAGAAGGATGCAGCCATGCAGGACATCAAAGATGAGATCATCCGACTGAAAAAAGAACGGGATGCCGTCATTTTGGCCCATTATTACGTGCCCGATGAGGTCCAGGATATTGCGGATTATATCGGCGATTCCTATTATCTCAGCACAATCGCAGCGAAAGCCCAGGAAGACATCATCCTCTTTTGCGGGGTCTACTTTATGGGCGAAAGCGCGAAGATCCTGAACCCTTCCAAAAAGGTTCTCATGCCGGACCTCCAGGCAGACTGTCCCATGGCCCATATGGCCACGGTCTCTGGAATCGAACGCGTGCGCAAGGAGCATCCCGAAGCCGCTGTGGTATGTTATATCAATTCCACGGCCGAAATCAAAGCCCATTCCGACGTCTGCGTCACCTCTGCCAATGCCGTCAAGGTGGTCAAAGCACTGCCTGAGTCGGTGATCTATTTTATCCCGGACAGCAATCTGGGCCGATATGTGGCCGGACAAGTTCCTGAAAAACGATTTATACTCAACGACGGTTATTGCCACGTCCATACCTGCATCCGCCGGGAGCAGGTGATTGATCGAAAACAGGAGCATCCCCTTGCTAAAATCGCAGCCCATCCCGAATGCCGTGCGGAAGTCCTAGAACTCGCCGATTATATTGGCAGCACCTCCGGCATCATCGACTATGTGGATCAGACGGATGCCAAGGATTACATCATCTGTACGGAAACCGGCGTCTTCCATGAGATCCGCAGCCGAGCCCGGGGCAAGAACCTCTATTCTGCTGAAAAAGAGCAGGTCTGCCCGGATATGAAAAAAAATACGTTGCTCAAAGTTCTTCATGCATTGCAGCGTCTTGAACCGGAAGTGCGCGTTGAGGAGAGCATCCTGAGAAAAGCACGCCTGCCGCTGGACCGGATGCTCGAGCTGACAGGGATGAAATCCGATGAATAATTACGATGTGATCATTGTGGGCTCCGGGGTGGCCGGGCTGTTTGCCGCCCT
>CALMWJ010000187.1 GCA_937873525.1 uncultured Peptococcaceae bacterium
TGGTGGAGATGAGGGGGATCGAACCCCTGACCTCTTGACTGCCAGTCAAGCGCGCTCCCAGCTGCGCTACACCCCCAAAACGACTACATTTGGTATTATAAGCTTCCCGGCTATGGCTTGTCAAGAAAAAATGATGCGCCGAATAAAATTCATGGCCAAAATCATAGCTTCGTTCTCCCGGCCAAGGCCCTTGTATTTCCGCACCCCGCATCGCGATATTTTTAACCTCAACTTTCCCCTTGTCCCGATTTGTGCTATGCTTTTTCTGGATATCGTGCGGAGGAGGAAACCTATGAAAAAGCGGATCGGCATCATCACCACCAACGTGGAAGCGGCGCAAACCTACAAAAAAGTACTGGACGCGCTTTTGGCGATGCGGTCGACATCGTGACCTACAGCATTGAAGACGATTCCGTCTTCGCCATCCAGCCCTGCCAGGTTTTCCTGGTTTCCTCCACTTCCTTCAATGCAGGACAATATGTGGATTTCCTCGATCTGATCCCTAAGGAAGCGCTCATTGTCAAAACCGAGGTCACCTTTACCGAGGAGGCCATACGGCGACTGCGCGGCTTCCCGAAAGGCACCCAGGCCTTAATGGCCAATCAAAATCAGCATATGGCTCTGGAAAGCATTTCCCAGCTGTATCATCTGGGCATCAGCAACATCACCTTCCAGCCCTATTATCCTGGCAGCGGTACGGCGCCGGAGGTGGATGCGGTGGTGGCCTGCGGCGAATTGCGTTATGTTCCCGCCAACGCCCGGAAGGTCATCAATCTGGGCTGCCGGACTCTGACCAGCAACACCGTCAGCGAAATTGCCCTGAAGCTGGGAATGCCGGCTTTTCTGGAAAGCGAAACGTTTAAAAATTATATCACGAGCCTTGCTTCGGCAGACTATAGTCTCAAGGAACTGTCCATCAGCAACCTGACCCTGGAAAATAAACTTGAGATCATCATCAATGCCTTGGACATCGGTGTTTTGGTTTTTGACGAAAACGGTATCATCTCCATCGCCAATTCCGTGGCGGAAAACCTATTCAAAGTAAATCGGGGCGATCTGGCCGGCAGCCAGGTCAGCATCCTTTTGCCGGCGGTTTCCCCGGAGCAGTGCCGTAAAGCCAGAACCGCCCAGGAGCCCCGGCTGATCAAGCTCAAGGGAACCAACATCAACCTGACCATGACGCCGATCTACGTGAAGGATCAGTACATCGGCACCTGCGCCCTCGTTCAGAAATTCGAAGACAGCGAAAAAAAACAGAACAGTCTGCGCCGTCAGATGCTGGAGCGTGGCCAACGGG
The DNA here is from genome assembly GCA_937873525.1 of uncultured Peptococcaceae bacterium. Taxonomy (GTDB): domain Bacteria; phylum Bacillota; class Peptococcia; order DRI-13; family UBA5745; genus UBA5745. Next base: position 1,298 of record CALMWJ010000187.1, read on the forward strand.
CGAAATACACCTTTGACGACATCATCGGGGAAAGTCTTTCTTTACGCAAAGCCTGTGACATCGCCCGGCGCATGGCGGGCACGGACGCCTCCATCATTCTGGAAGGGGACAGCGGCACCGGCAAGGAGATGTTTGCCCAGGCCATCCACAACGCATCCCCCCGAAGGGACGAGCCCTTTATTGCCCTCAACTGCGCTGCCCTGCCGGAGACCTTGCTGGAAAGCGAACTCTTTGGTTATGAGGAAGGCGCTTTCACCGGCGCCAAAAAGGGCGGCAAGGTGGGCTTGTTTGAATTTGCCCATCAAGGGACCGTGTTCCTGGACGAGATCGAAAACATGAGCCCTGCGCTGCAGGCCAAGCTGCTCCGGGTCCTTCAGGAAAAAGAGGTGACCCGCATTGGCGCCAGCCGTTCCGTCATTGTGGATGTTCGGCTGATATCCGCATCCAACTGTGATCTGTTTGCCATGATGAAGCAGGGCGGTTTTCGCAAGGACTTGTATTACCGCATTTGCGTGATGCCCATCCATATTCCGCCGCTGCGGGAGCGGGGCGAGGATGTGCTGCTGCTGGCAGACTATTTCCAGGAAAAGCTCAATGCTGCCTTTGCGTTTACCCCGGCTGCCCGGGAAGCCCTGCTGCGCCACGAATGGGACGGCAACGTGCGGGAGCTGCGCAACTATATCGAATATCTGAAATATATGGGCTTAGATTTGGTGGATTTGAAGGATCTGCCGGTGGCTCTTCAGGATCACGGTTTGAACGAAATGGCCGCGGCAATCCAGACGCAGGGGAGGGTTGCTTTGGATGAGCTTACGGACATCACCGACAATGAGTGGCTGATCCTTCAGGCCATCCGGCATGCGAGCGTGTCCGGCAAGGGCGCAGGGCGCCAAGCGGTCCATCAATACAGTCTCAGGCAGGGTTGCCCCCTCAGCGACCATGAGATCCGGTGGGGGATGAACACCCTGCGGCAAAAGGGCTATATCCAGGTGGTGAAGGGCCGGGGCGGCAGCCGCCTGACCCCCGAAGGTGCCAATCGGTTGAAGGCCGGACGATGAATCATGAATCGGATCAACAAGTTAACAAATGGAGATAAACAGGATAAAAATCCTGTTTATTTTTTATTGCCGCCCCCAAAAGGGGCGCAGAGCTCCGAAGTGCCGCCAGCGCTGTATTCGAATCTTGAACCAATCCTGTCTTTTTAAGGGGAAATCGCGCACTGTAAAATGCCCATTGTCCATGGGCGAATTTTCAGACTTTGGCATGGCTTTTGCATAATAAAATGAGCGGAAGCCTTCGGCGGGTCGATGATCAGCCGAAAAGCTATGATTGCGGCGATCTGTGCCGCCCATCGATCAAGTATCTTCACAGCAAGGAGCGATGCCATGAACATCAAGGAAATTAAACGCACCCCGGTCGGTTATCTCGACACACCCCTGGAATTCATGCCGAATCTGACCCAGCGCCTGGGCCGGGGTAAATTGTACATCAAACGGGATGACCTGACGGGGATCGCCCTGGGCGGCAACAAAACCAGAAAGCTGGATTATCTGGTCCAATATGCCAAGGACAACGGCTATACCGCCCTGATGACCTTCGGCGGCGTCCAGACCAACCATGGCCGGCTCACGGTGGCGGCCGCCATCAAGCATGGGCTGAAGCCGATCCTGGTGCTGAAAGGGGAAAAGCCGGAGGTCTGTACGGGCAACCTGATCCTGGACCGCCTGATGGGCGCGGACATCTATTTTGTGGACAGCAGCGCCGCGGATGCCCTGCCGCCGGAGAAAAGGGATGCAGCCTCGGCGGCCTTCCTTGAGGAATGCACACAAAAAATCCTTGCCAAATACGAAGCCATGGGGGATAAGGTCCTGAACATCCCGGTGGGCGGCCAGGGCGTGATCGGCTCGGCGGGCTACATTCAAGCGATCCCGGAAATCATGGGACAGATGGAAAAGCAGGGCATCATGGCCAAATATCTGGTGGCGGGCTTTGGCTCCACCGGGACCTTTGCGGGCCTTTGGGCGGGGGCGAAATATTACAAGGCGCCCTTCCAGGTGATCGGCGTCCCTGTGGATCCGACACCCCGCTCCCTGGAAACCACGGCGGCCTTCATCAATGAACTCAGCGATTTTTATGAGCTGGGTTTCCAATGCAGCCCGGAAGACCTCCGTCTGGAAATGGGCGAAGGGGATCACGCCTACGGCGGCATCGGCTACAACCTGCCGGATCCAGTGACCCAATCCTATATTGAGATGCTGGCTCAGGAGGAAGCCATTTTTACAGATCCCTGCTATACCGGCAAGGTGCTCCATGGCTTTGCGGATATGATTGAGAAAGGGATCATCCCTTACGGCGAAAACGCTATTTTACTGCACACCGGCGGCGTCCCCGGCCTGTGGAGCCAGGAACATCTGGACAGCATGCAGAAGACCTTCTGGGCGGATGAGGCCGCGGACCGCGTGACGGTCTATAGATTTTAAGGGCAAAAGGCAATTCCCAAGAATATTTTCATTGAAATCATATGAATAAGCAGGATGACCGGTTGAATCATTGAAAATGTTCACAAATGCGAACAAATATGTTCTCATTCGCGAACGGCCAAAAACCACAAGCTGGGTGCGAAAACCCGGCGCCCAGTGACGAAAGTGTTCTCAAACGCGGACAACTCTCGGGCGCCGAGGAGTCTGAATCAAAGACAAACGCCGGTGAAATCCCGGTAAAATAAGGCAATCCGGCCTTTAATACAGCATGGCATACGAATTGCTATACTTATGGGCATCCGATCAATCGTCTTAAAGGGGGTTTTTCCATGACTGCAAAAAAAACAATTCGAGCTGCCGTGGTCGGCTATGGCAACATCGGCCGGTATGCCGTCGAGGCGATGCTGCAGGAAAAGGATTTAGAGCTGGCGGGCGTTATCGATCCATTCATTCAAGAGCCTCCCGCCGGGTTGGGGCATATACCCTTTGTCAAAAATGTCGACGAACTGAAGGACGTCCAAGTGGCGTTGCTTTGCATCCCTACCCGGCTGGTTCAGAAAACGGGATTGGAATATTTAAGCAAGGGGATCTGCATTGCCGACATTTTCGACCTCCATGGTGAAGAGCTGCTGAACATGTACAAGGCCTTCGACCAATGCGCCAGGGAACATGGCGCTGCTTCCCTCTCAGCCGCAGGCTGGGATCCGGGCGCCGATTCGGTGGTCCGTGCACTGATGAAGGTGATGATCCCCAACGGGATCACCTATACGAATTACGGCCCCGGTATGAGCATGGGGCACTCTGTGGCGGCGAAATCCAAACCGGGTGTCAAAGATGCCGTGAGCCTGACCTTCCCCAAAGGCTCCGGCATCCATCGCCGCATGGTCTATATCCTGATGGAACCCGACGGCGACAAGGCGGCCATCGAGAAAGCCATCCGGGAAGATTCCTATTTTTCACACGATGAAACCCATATCTTCTTTGTGGATTCCCTGGAAGACGCCCGGGATTTCGGCCACGGCTCCCTGATCGAGCGGAAGGGACGTGCCGGTGTCCACAGCAATCAACGGGCCGCGTTCCATACGGAGCTCAACAACCCTGCCGTAACCAGCCAGGTCTTGGTGGCCGCCGCCCGTGCGGTCAGCAAGCAGAGGCCCGGTGCCTACACCATGAATCAGGTGCCGATGGTCGATTTCCTGGACATTTCAACGGAAGATATGATCCTCAGTCTCATCTGATATAGGCGCCCCTGGGCCTTTGTTCAGTCCTCTGCTTGTTGCACCAAAAAGATACAGCAAGAGACAGGTCGACGTCGCAATAGATTTTAAGCAATCATTTCTGCCGGCGAGGATTGAACAAAGGCCCATTTAAGTGTAATATATTGATGCGGATATATGTCATGAAATGAATTGACAGACTATTCTGTTTCAAGGCCCGTTTTTTATTGTATCTATGAGCTTAGGTTATGGCAGGAAACATTAAAAAAAGGTAAAATATAACACTGCGAAGGAGGGAATGCCGCGACACTGTGAAACAAAATAACCGGTCGACATCAAGGCAAAAAAAGAGGGAGGATTCAATGATGACCAAGAAAACAAAAAAAGCACTGGCAACACTCCTCATCGGTTTGTTAGCACTTTCTCTGGCCGCCTGCGGAACCAGCAGCAGCTCCACCACTGCCCCCGCCGGCACCACTGCGGCTGAAAACAAAGAACCCATCAAGATCGGCCACGAAGTGGCGCTCACAGGCGGATCGTCTCTTTGGGGACAATCGGAGAAGCAAGCTCTGGAAATGGAAATCGAGAAGATCAATGCAGCCGGCGGCGTTTTGGGACGGCCTCTGGAACTGGTTGCCTACGACAACAAGGCTGACCAGACCGAAGGCGTCAACGTGGCCAAACGTCTGGTGGGTGATAAAGTTGTGGCCATCATCGGACCCGCCCAGAGCGGCGTAGGCATTGCAGCCTCATCCGTAACGGAAGGCGCCAAGACCATCCTGATCGGCACCACCGCCACCAACCCCAAGCTGACCGTCAATGAAGACGGCTCTGTGAAGCCCTACACCTTCCGCACCTGCTTCATCGACCCCTACCAGGGCAAAGTGGCCGCCACCTTCGCGCTGAACAGCCTGAAGGTCACCAAAGCCGCCGTGCTGATGGACGTCGGGTCTGACTACTCCCAGGGTCTGTCCCAGTACTTCAAGGAAACCTTCACCGCCGGCGGCGGCACCATCGTTGCCGATGAAGCGTTCCGTTCTGAAGAGCTGGACTATCGCGCCCAATTGGGCAAAATCAAGGATGCCGGCGCTGAACTGCTGTTCATCCCCACCATGCAGAAGGAAGCCGGTCTGGCCATGAAACAGGCCAAAGACCTGGGCCTCGATGTTAAATTCCTGGGCGGCGACGGCTGGGCCAGCAAAGAGCTGGTTGAACTGGGCGGCGAAGCCACCGAAGGATCCTTCTATGTCAACATCGCCAGCTTGGAAGACCCCACCATCGCAGACTGGGTCAAAGAATATAAGGCCAAGTACAATGCGAACCCTGTCATGCCCAATCCCGTTCTGGCTGTGGACGCTCTGAGAATGGTCGTCAATGCCATCGAAAGCACCAAGAGCACCGACAGCACCACCCTGGCCAACTACATGAGCACCATGAAGGACGTTCCCGTGCTGACCGGAAAACTGACCATGGATCCCAAGACCCACAACCCCGTCAACAAACCGGCAGTTATCGAAACCGTCAAGAACGGCGAATTTACCTTCTTTGAAGCTTTCGCCGGCCAATAAATCGAAGCAAAGTCTTGAGTTGGGTTGAACCCAGTTGAAAGGGAACGGATCGGATGGCCGGTCAAACCGGCCATCCGGACTGTTCGGAGGAGGATACTTTATGCAGATGCTGATGCAGACGCTCGTGACCGGCCTGGCGGTGGGCGGAATTTACGCGCTGATGGCGGTCGGTTACTCGTTGATTTTTAGTATATTGAATTTCAGCAACTTTGCCTACGGCGGCATCATTATGCTGGGCTCGTATATGGGCTTCTATTCCCTGACGCTTTTGAAAGTCCCCTTTGCGGCAGCCCTGATCATCTCCATGCTGGGCGCAGCGCTCCTGAGCTTCCTCAACGAGCGGATCGCTTACAGCTCCCTGCGCAAACGGCATGCGCCCTCCCTGTATTTCATGATCAGCGCCATGGGCACCTCGATCTTTCTGGAGAACATGGTCTATGCCACCATCGGGTCGGATTACAATGCCTATCCGGCCATTTTTAAGCAGTCTTCCGTGTCGATCTTCGGAAGCACCATCGGAAAACTGGACTTGTTTGCCATCATCTTTTCATTGATCGCGATCTACATCATGAACTATTTCATCCAGCACACCCGTACCGGGATCGCGATCCGGGCGGCCTCCTACGACTCGGAGGTATCCCAGATCAACGGTGTGAATTTGAGTGCAGTCATCGGCCTGGTCTTCGTACTGGCTGGCCTGCTGGCCGGTGTGTCCGGTGTTTTTCTAGGAATGAAATATATGGCCTATCCCACCATGGGATGGATCACCAACAAGGCGTACATCTCGGCGGTCATCGGCGGATTGGGAAGCCTGCCGGGCGCAGTCACCGGCGGCCTGATCCTCGGTGTCCTGGAATCCCTGGTCTCCGTGTATGTTTCCTCCCTGCTGCGGGACGTTTTCAGCTTCACGTTCCTGATCGTCCTCTTGTTGGTCATGCCTTCCGGATTGTTCGGTAAATATCTGGAAGAGAAAGTGTAAGGAGGAACCCTATGTCATATTATGTGCAAGGCATCCTGATTCTAGCGATGTACAATGCCATCGCGGTGGTGGGGCTGTCCATCTTTACGGGCTTCACGGGGCTGATGTCCCTGGGCCACGCCGCCTTCATCGCGATCGGAGCCTATACGGCGGCCATCTGTACCAAGCTTTATGGGATATCCTTCATCCCGGCACTGTTGCTGGGCGGCCTGATGGCCGGCCTGGTCAGCCTGGTGATCGGCATCCCCACTCTGCGGGCCAAGCTGCGCAGCGACTACTTTACCATTGCCACCCTGGGCTTCGGGGAAGCGATCCGGGTGCTGCTGGAGAATCTGCCCATCACCCAGGGCGCCCGGGGTCTGCCGGGTTTGTATCCCCACACGACGTTCCCGGTGGTTCTCACGGTCTTTGTGATCGTGGTCTTTGTCTGCAAGAACTTCGTCTTTTCCCGCTATGGCCGGATGGCGATTGCGGTCCGTGAGGATTTTGTGGCGGCGGAAATGGCGGGTATCAACCTGTTCAATATCCGTCTGCGCTCGCTGTTTTTCAGCGCGGTCTGCGCCGGCATCGCCGGGGGCTTCCAGGCCCATTACCTGACCTACATCCAGCCCAGCATGTTCACCGGGGTGCAGTCCACGCTGCTGACGGCCTCGGTGGTGGCCGGCGGCATGGGGAGCCTGACAGGGCCCATTATCGCGGCCTTGGTCTTCGCGGCGATCCCGGAAGTGCTGCGGGTGGCCAGCATGTGGCGTCTGGTGGCCTACGGAGCGATCCTGGTGGCTATCATGGTCTTCCGTCCCCAAGGCATCTTCGGCTACAAGGAATTCACGTTCAAAGGCGCCTGGCATGCCCTGAAGCATCTTTATGAGAAGCTCAGCGGGAAGAAGGCCGCGGGCCAAGGAGGGACCAAAGCATGACAGCAGCCATGGAGATCAAGAATCTGACAAAGCATTTCGGCGGCATCGTGGCCGTCGAGGATCTGACCTTTGACATCAAAAAAGGCGAGATCATGGGGATCATCGGCCCCAACGGCGCCGGCAAGACCACGGTATTCAACCTGATCACCGGGGTCTACAAGCCCACGATCGGAA
>CALMWJ010000188.1 GCA_937873525.1 uncultured Peptococcaceae bacterium
TGATCCTTTTGTCGATCGTTGACCGAAAGACAACATACGGCGGGTTTGTGGCCCTACTTCAATATCGACGCCTTCTGGCAATGCTTGCAGTATCGGGGAGCCACGCTCTGCCATACGGCTTCGTCGTCTTTTCCCGTGACGCGCTCGTCCCGAAGGATCATCCCATCCTTCAGGACAATGATCCGGTCGGATTTGGCGGCAATGTGGTCGTTGTGGGTCACCACCAGAAAGGCCGTCCGGATGGTTTTGTTGATGTCTCTCAGGAGCCCGTAGACCTGTTCCGTGGATTCGGAATCCAGGTTTCCGGTGGGCTCGTCGGCCAGGATCAGTTTGGGATCATTGATCAGGGAGCGGGCAATGGCCACCCGTTGCTGCTGTCCCCCTGAAATCTGCGTGGCTTTCTTGTTGATATGATCCTGCAGCCCCACCAGCTCAAGCAGCTCCTTGGCCCGGGCTTTGCGCTTGTCATGGACCTTACCCTCCAGAATCCAGCTGGGGATCATCACATTTTCCAGCACGGTGAATTCCGGCAGCAGATGGTGGAACTGAAACACAAAGCCCAGATTGCGATTGCGAAAATAGGCCAGCGCCCGGTCATCCATAGCCGTCACTTCTTCACTTTCAAAGTACAATTTCCCGTCGGTTGGCTGGTCCAACGCCCCGAGAATGTTAAGAAACGTCGTCTTTCCGGAGCCGGAATAGCCGATGAGGCTGATGAACTCCCCTGCGAATATGGACAAGTCGATGCCTTTGATCACCTTGGTCTTGACCACGGTTCCATAAACCTTGGTGACCTCACAGGCCTGAAGCAAGCATGGATCCATAGTTCCTCCTATCCTCGGATGACGTCGATGGGATTCAGTTTGGCGGAACGCCGGGCCGGCCAAAAGGATGCGGCGATGCTGGCCAGGGTGGCGATCGCCACGATCCCCAGGGTCGGAAGGATTTTAAACACCAAGGGAAAAATCGGCTCCCCGGTTTTCAGTGACGTCCCCCATAAAAACAGTTGGGTCAGGACATAGCCAAAGACCACGCCAACCAACGAACCGGCAAAGCCAAGCAAGCCCCCTTGAAGCAGGAAGATCCTGCTGGCGCTGCGGCTGGTGATCCCCATCGCCTTTAAAATTCCAATCTGCTTTGATTTTTGAACCACGCTGACGGCCAAAACACTGGCAATACCCAAGGTGACGGCCAGCAGCACAAAGACCTGGATCGTGTAGGTTGAACTGCTTTGGCTTTGGAGCGCCACCAGCAAGTCCGCATTGTCCTCTTTCCAGTCGGTCACCGTCAGCCCCGCATAGGACCTGGACAAGGCCTCTGCCAGCACGTCGGCAGAAAACACATCCTCCACCTGGACCTCGATCTGAACGACCCTGCCCGAGTAATCAAGCAGACGCATGGCTCGGTCAATATTCATAAAAATCCAGGCTTCATTGATGTTCTGATTGCCAAAATCAAAGATGCCGCTGATGGTGAAGCTTTGTCTGGCGCCCCCCGGCAATTCGACCATCAAGGGGTCGCCAACCTTCAGCTGATACTTCTGGGCCAGGGCGTTCCCCACCAGCACATCATCCGCCCCCAGCCGGCTGAGGCCCTGAACCAGACGATCCTGGATCTGATAGATACCATCGGCCCGTTTCAAATCAACCCCTTGAATCAGAATGGGCTGACGTTCACTGCCTTTCTGCGCAAAGGCATTGCCCTGGGCCAAAGGAGAAACTGCAGTGATCCCTTCCTCTTCCTCCAAAGCCTCCACAAGACGGGTCCAGTTGCCAATCAAAGTGCTTTGTTCACCAAAGTTGCCTGCATTTCGGGCAAGATAGGCCTCCGCATCGTTGGGCAAGGCCATCTCGTTTGAATTGGCCTCCCCCTTCAGCACGATGTGGGGACTGGTGCCGACGGTTGCCTGGATCAGGTCTTCCTGAAGGCCGGCGATCAGGGTTCCGATGAAAACCTGGACGGCAATGCCCACTGCGATGCCAAGCAGAATAAAGAGCGTTTGCCCGCGGCCTTCCCGCAGAAAGCGCCAGGCCATTGTCCACTCAAAGGGCATGGTCAGCACCGCCTTCATCCTGAACCTTATCGATGGTCTGGCCTGGATTTATTCCTTGAGCCGGGTCCAGCAGGATGCTTCCCTCTTCCAAGCCTTCCACAACCAGGATTTGGCTTTGATCGATCCGGAGGCCTTCAAAGGCGACCGGCTGTGCTTTTCCATCTTGAAGAACCAGTACTTCGTAAGGGGCCTCGTTATAGAGATAGCCTTGCGGCACAAGCAGTCCTTGGGATGCTTCACGGACAACGATCTCGGTCTGCAGCGTCAAATCCTCAACAAGCCAAGGCGTTTCTGGATCCATCAGGATTTTAACTTCGATCGTTCCGGTTTGGGCATCGATCTGTCGGGCGATGGCCTCGACAGTTCCCTGATGACGCTGCCCGGCATCCTCGCCCAACCAGAAATACGCCGTTTGTCCGGGTTCCAGCAAGCCCAAATAGCGTTCATCCACATCCATCCGGATGCGATAGGTGGCCGGATCTGCCACGGTCATCAGGCCATCGCCGATGCTGCATCGAGTCCCCTCGGTCCCTTGGATTTTAAGGATGACCCCGTCGAAGGGAGCCTGAATCTCATAATTTTTTTGATCAGCTTGACGTTCTGCCAGCTGGGCCTTGGCCTGCTCGACGCTCAGCAAGGCTTCCTGATACTCGTGTCCTCTCGGCTTTTTTGCGACGATGGCTCGCCGGGCGGCCAGAATATCCTCTTCGATGAGCTGGTATTGCAGCTGCAGCGCCTCCATCTCGGTCTCCGGCAAAGCACCGGCATTGAAAAGCGCTTCGCTGCGCTCCAGCAGCCGTTGATGTTCTTCCTGCTTCAGGAGGGTTTGCCGCAGGAGACTTTCTGCCGCTTCCAATCCCAGCCCTTGGATGGAAACCAGCCGATTCATGGCGGTTTGAACGGAAATCCGGGACTGCTCAATGGACAGGACCTGTTTTTGATTGTCAAAAACCGCCAGGATGTCCCCGGCCGCCACAGTTTGCCCTTCTTTGACATGGATCTGTTTCAGGGTTTCATTGACCTGTGCAAGGATATCCACCTTGCGGTCCGCCCGGATTCGGCCGGTTCCCTGGATCGTTTGCACATAAGCTTGCTCCGTCAAGGGATAGCCGGTCACCGCTTCCCTGCCGCCTAGCATCAGGACGATAACCGCTGCTGCCACAGCCAGTCCCAGTCCGCCCAGAATCATGCGCTTTTGTTTCATGAAGCCGCCTCATTTCTGCTGCTTTATTCAACGTTACTGTATTAAGTATGCCTTTTTTATGAGACCTTTTCAAGTTTTATCCCCGTTGTTAATGAGAAGAATTTTTAAAAAACGTCTCAAAAAACAACTCAAATCCTACGGTCTGCAATGCTTCTGGGCAACTGCTCTGTCCC
>CALMWJ010000189.1 GCA_937873525.1 uncultured Peptococcaceae bacterium
GTCCAGGACCTCTATATATTCTAACACATTCTGATTTTCAATTTTTTCTTTTTTTAACAGGTCCACATAATTCACGATGGACGTCAGCGGGGTCTTCAAATCGTGGGATACGTTGGTGATCAGCTCGGTTTTGAGCCGTTCGCTTTTCAGATGCTCCTCCACGGCTTTGGCCATGCCGTCGCCGATGCTGTTGAGGCTTTCACCATGGGCTTTGAAGTCCCAGACCATGCCGCGGGTATCGACTTTCCAGTTGAAATCCCCTGCCGCGATTTTTTCCCCGCCTTTTTTCAGCTTGTCCAGCTGCAGGGTAGCCAGACACAACCCCGCCAGAACGGACAGATTGAACAGCAGCCACAGCACGGGAATCAGGATTTCCCCAACGGAATCGATCGACATGAAAAATAGGATCACAAACAATCCATTGGTCAGCAAGTAAACCGCATAGGCTCCTGTCGTTTTCCACAAAAGGGGCAGCTGGCTGATCAGGGTCTTCAGGATATTCCCAATCAAACCAAAGCCTTTGGCAATCAAAGATAGGATACGGTAAACGATGGTGTTTTTCCACCACCGGCCCATTTTCAGCCGGGCGGCAATCGTCATGCAGGCTGCCAAACTAATAAAGGATGCCGCCATGGACAACAGGCACAGCAAAGCCGCCTGCCAGATATTTTCAGTCCAGACATGGCTCATTCTCCGTCCCAGCTCCCCGCTGGCTCGCAAAATCAGCAGCAAACCGAGGGCCGCCGCAGCTCCGTAGAGGTCTAAGGGAATCCGATCCTGCCCGGACAGAACGACCCCTTCCTGTCCTCTCCGATGCCCTGCCGCATTCATTAGAAATACAAACAGAATACCGCCCGACAGGATGGCCGCCGCCAAAATCCCGATCAGAATATAACGCATGGAATAGAGGACGCTGAAAATCCGGAAGGCCATGTCGTATCGGTCTGCCGCAGCGATGGGCGCTTTAACATAGGCGTTCAGCAGGTAATCGGCGCCATCCAGGGCGTATTCGTAGGTCCGCTGCTGCCCCACCGACGTATGCTGCAGATTGGATAGCAGGACTTTACCCGCCGGGTCTGTGACCGAGAAGAGAAAATTCGTCTTTTCCGGCGCGAATTCCATATCGAACTGCTGCAGCCTGAATGCCTCCTCCGCATTTTTAAAAGGCTCCCGGTATAACTGAAAATATTCATTGAACACCCGCTCTGCATAATCATCCGTGGTATCCCGGCAAAGGCTTGAATTGTAAAACGAATAACTCCCGGCGCGATAATACCCGTCCTCGCTCATATAAACGATGCCGGCCATGGCCACCGAGGCCGCCGTCAGCGACAACGCAAATAAAAGGGCTGCTGCCATAATGACAGCCATATGATATTTAAGGTTTTTCATGAAGCTCCCCTCCTTCGATTTTGTAGCCCTGGCCCCAAACCACTTTCAGGTAGCGGGGCTCTGCCGGGTTGATTTCCAATTTTTCCCTCAGATGGCGGATGTGGACCGCCACAGTAGCTTCTGCCCGGAAGGCGCTGTCGTTCCATACTTTACTGTAGATCTGCGAGGAAGAAAAGACCTTGCCCGGGTTTTCCATCAAAAGCTTCAGAATCTCATACTCCGTCGGCGTCAAGCTGACCGCCTCCCCGTCCAAAGTAACCAGTTTGGCCCGGTCGTCCAGCTCAATGCCATGGATGCGCAGGACATCCTCACGCTTTGCCACACCGCCCAAATCCATGTACCGTCTCAGCTGTGCCTTCACCCGGGACATCAACTCCACAGGATTGAACGGCTTCGTGACGTAATCGTCGGCGCCGATGTTCAGCCCCAGCACCTTGTCCGTATCCTGGCTTTTGGCGGTCAGCAGGATCACCGGGATGTTGCGGGTCTCCCGGAGCCGGGCCGTTGCCCTGATGCCATCCAGCTGGGGCATCATGATATCCATCAGGATCAGATGGATCTCTTTTTCCGCCAGGAGCTCCAAAGCCTCTCGTCCATTGCTGGCTTCGAAGGTCTGGAAGCCTTCGGCGGAAAGATAGATTCTCAAAGCGGACACAATGTCCTTTTCGTCATCACAGATCAAAATATTATACATACGATCACCCTCCGCCATCATTCTAAAGAATCGGATATTAAAAACCAAGGCGCTAAGCCTTTAAGAATTGTTTAAGAAGTTTGCCGCATCGAAGAAATCCCGGTTTTCGAAAAACCGCCTGCCGCCGAATCGTTTTCTTCGGCCGGCCAGGCGGTCCTTTTTGCAGGCTGCGGGAGATCATTGGCGCCGGATTCCCTTTTCCAGATTTAAAAGTCTTTCTTTTAATTCAAGTCCGCCGCCATAGCCCACCAGGTCCCCTTTGGCCCCGATGACCCGGTGGCAGGGGATCAGGATCGAAATGGGATTGCGGTGGTTGGCCATTCCGACAGCGCGGCTGGCTGAAGGCCGGCCGATTTGAGATGCGATTTGCCCGTAGCTTCTGGTTTCGCCATAGGGGATCGTAAGAAGCGCAGCCCAGACTTCTTTTTGGAAGGCTGTGCCTTGGGGTGCCAAGGGCAGATCAAAGATTTTTCGTTTTCCCTCGAAATACGCTTTAAGCTGCCCAGCGGCTTCCCGAAGCAGCAGGGTTTCTTTTGCCGTGATGTCAGCAATCGCTGTCTCCTGCCCGAAGACGACATCCGTAATCGCGCCATCCTGCGCTGCGATCCCAATGGGGCCAAAACAGGTTTCGAAATAACACAACGTTTTCATCGGCTATGCCTCCGCGACATGAACATACTTCATTATACAATACAACGGCGGAATAAAGACCCGGATCGGTGTATGATTTCCGCTGCGGCGTCTGGAATTTGATCGTTTGGATCTGTAATAAATATCGCTTGTTTCAACAATTAAATAACTATTTTTTTATAGTTTATTTTATGCTAGACTGAGGGTATGATCGCAATGGTCAAAATATGAAAGGAGAGGTGATTCAATGGAATCTATTGCTGCACTCGTCTCAAAAATCGATGGTTGGCTTTGGGGTTTCCCGCTCATCATTCTTTTGTTCGGCACGCATATTTTTTTGACCTTCCGTCTTCGGTTCATCCAGCGTTATACCTTGAAGGCAATCAGGCTTTCAGTCAAGAAAGATGAATTCGGCGAAGGGGATGTCAGCCAATTCAGCGCACTGGCTACAGCTTTAGCCTCCACGATCGGCACCGGCAACATCGTCGGCGTGGCAACCGCCGTCGGCCTGGGCGGACCGGGCGCTGTTTTATGGTGCTGGCTGACCGGTGTCTTTGGCATCGCGACAAAGTATTCTGAATCGTTATTATCCGTAAAATATCGTGTGAAAACCAAAGACGGCACCATGGCCGGCGGACCGATGTATGTCCTCGAGCATGGTATGAATATGAAATGGGCCGGTGTTCTGTTCGCCCTCTTTACCAGTATCGCTGCCTTTGGCATCGGCAACATGGTCCAGGCCAACTCGGTGGCTTCCATGGTCTATGAGAGCTTCCAGATCCCGCCTTGGATCACCGGCATCTTCATCGCAGCGATGACGGGTCTTGTCATCCTGGGCGGCATTAAAAAGATCGCCAAAGTATGTGACATTCTCGTCCCCTTCATGGCATTTTTCTACGCCATCGGCTGTCTCGTGCTCCTCATCATAGGTTTTGATACGCTGGGGGCTACGGTCAGTCTGATCATCCGCAGCGCGTTTTCGGCCCAAGCTGCCGTCGGCGGCTTTGCCGGAGCCGGCGTCATGATGGCCATGCGTTACGGTATTGCCCGCGGGCTTTTCTCCAATGAATCCGGTCTCGGCAGCGCCCCCATCGTGGCCGCCGCCGCCCAGACCAGAAATCCTGTGAAACAGGCTCTGGTTTCCGCCACCGGAACCTTCTGGGATACCGTCGTGGTCTGCCTGATGACCGGCTTGGTTCTGGTCAATTCCGGCTTCTGGCAAGAAGGCTTGAAGGGCGCCGCCCTGACCAATAAAGCATTTTCCGCGATTCCAAAGATTGGTCCTCTGATTTTGACCGTTGGCTTGCTGACCTTCGTCTTCTCCACGATCCTGGGCTGGTCCTATTACGGGGAGAAAGCGGTCGAGTACTTGCTCGGCAAGAAGGCCATCTTCCCTTACCGCATTCTTTGGATCATCTTCGTCTTCCTTGGCTCCGTCTTCTCGCTGAACTTCGTTTGGGATCTGGCCGACCTCTTTAACGGCTTGATGGCCATTCCCAACTTGATTTCCCTGCTGATTCTGAGTCCTGTGATCGTCGCCGAAACCAAAAAGTATTTATGGGATGATAATTTAGAAGAAATCGATCACACGCCCATCAAGGTGGTCGAATAATCGGCTGTTCCCTCGATTGAACGATCCATTGAGAAAAAACCATCCAACGGCCCGCAAGGCTGATGGATGGTTTTTTTAGTTCTTTTCCAGGAATTCCGCGCTCTTTTCGACACAGCCCAAACAGGATAGCTTTCTGCACGCCCTGATCCGGCTGCAGCGGATATCGCCTGCCTGCTCGAGAAAATACCGTTCCAGGCGATTGGCTTCCCCCTGCGCTTCGTTCTTTTCAAGGATATATTTTGCGGCATAATAGGCGCCGCACAAACCTTCCGGTGCGCTGCCGGAACCGAATGCCCTGAACGCTTCCAGCGTTTCCGCACTCAAATCATATTTCTCCTTGAAGGCACTGGCTACCGCTTGCGCGCAATTCAGTCTTCTGAGACCTTCTTTCCCAAGAAAGTGGTTTTTTGCAACATTGGCTGACATCGTTGACCTCCCGGTATATCAATGAAGTATCGATTGTTTCGATATCCCGTTTACATAAAAAGGCAAAGAATGATGGGGATGAAAATGGCCGGCAAATAATTCATAACCTTCAGCTTGGTGATTCCCAGCAGGTTGAGCCCGATGGCAAAAATCAGCAAAGAGCCCGCGCAGGTCATTTCGGCAATGACCCG
>CALMWJ010000190.1 GCA_937873525.1 uncultured Peptococcaceae bacterium
GTTGTTTTCGTCGCCGGTGCGGACGGCAATGATGTTGCCAAAGGTCTGAGCCGCGACGGAATCCTTATCTTCAGAGACCAGGGCGTCAGAGGCTTTCAGACCCGCAAGGATCGCATAGTTGCCGTTGATGATGCCCATGGCCACGTCCGGCAGCGCACGGCTGACTTGAGCAGCTTCTAATTCCTGGATCTTGATATTTTTGGGATTCTCGATGATGTCCAGCACAGTGGCCTGCAGTCCGGCATCTTTCTTGACCTTGATCAGGCCAGCCTGTTCAAGCAGCAGCAGGGCGCGGGCTTCATTGGTGGCGTCGTTGGGAACGGCGATGGTGGCACCGTCCTGGAGATCTGCCAGGCTTTTGACCTGACCGGCGTAGATGCCCATGGGCTCATAGTGGATGGCGGCAGCGGAACTCAGCTTAGTGCCGTTTTTGGCATTGAAATCTTCAAGATAGGGCAGGTGCTGGAAGTAGTTGGCGTCCAGCTCTTTGTTTTCCAGGGCGGTGTTGGGCAGGACGTAATCGTCGAATTCCACGATGTCCAGAGTGATGTTTTTTTCTGCCAGCAAAGGCTTGATGGCAGAGAGGATCTCGCCGTGGGGGGTGGAGGAGGCACCGATCTTCAGGGTGACGGCTTCGGGTTTGGCTTCGGCGGTGCCTGCGGCCGCTGCGGTGCTTGTGGCTTGAGGGGTATTGCCGCAGCCCATGAGTCCGAGACTCAGTAAAGCAATCAAAGACAAGGCGACCAGAGTTTTAAGCTGTTTTTTCACGATGGACACTCCTTTGTGCTGCCGGTTGACCGGCTTAATATGTTTTATCTTATCTCCGGGATGGAGAAGGATACCAATGGATCCGCGCCGGATCAGCGGCTGCGTTTGTCCAGCTTCCTGGAGATGAGGGAGCCTGCGGATTGCAGGATCACAACCAAAATGATGAGGAGCAGGATCGTCATGACCATCACATCCGTCTGGTAACGGTGATAGCCGTAACGGATGGCCAGGTCGCCCAGCCCGCCGCCGCCCACAGCGCCAGCCATGGCGGAATAACCCACCAGGGTGATGGCGGTGATGGAGACACCCAGTGTGATGGAAGGGATGGACTCCGGCAGCATGACTTTGGTGATGATCTGCCAGGGGCTGGCCCCCATAGCCTGGGCGGCTTCGATGACGCCTTTATCCAGTTCGTTGACGGAGGTTTCCACCAGCCGCGCCACAAAGGGGGTGGCGGCAATGACCAAAGGAACGATGGTGGCGTTGGTGCCGATGCTGGTGCCTACCACGAAGCGGGTGAAGGGGATGATGGCGATCAGCAGAATGATGAAGGGTATGGAACGGCCGATGTTGACGATCCATTGGAGGACCCGGTTCAGCTTAGGCATGGGCAGAACGCCGCCGGCCTCTGTTGCGACCACCAGGAGGCCTAGCGGAAGACCCATAAGATAAGCGAACAGCGTGGAGGCGACGGTCATGTAGACCGACTCCAAAGTACCCTTGGTCAGCAGGGGCAGGTAAGTCTGAAAAGAATTCAGCATGAACGGACCACCCCCTCAAACGCCACCAGGTCCCGGGTGATATCCACTGCCGGGTTGGAAAGGACCTCGGAGGTGAGTCCCTGCTCTACGATGTGGGAGCTGTCGATAACGGCAGTTTTATTACAAAGATTGCGGACCACGCTGATCTCATGGGTGATGACCACCATGGTGACCCCTAGGAGCTTGTTGAGGCTTTTCAGCAGCTCCAGGATGGAGCGGGTGGTCAGGCTGTCTAAAGCGGAGGTGGCTTCGTCGCACAGGAGCACCTTGGGATGAGTCACCAGGGCTCTGGCGATGGCGACGCGCTGTTTCTGGCCACCGGACAGCTGGGAGGGATAGGCGTTGGCCTTTTCCTGGAGACCGACCAGTTCCAGCATCTCCAGGCAGCGCTGCCGGATCTCGTCCTTGGGCGTGCCGCTAAGCTCCAAAGGGAAGGCCACATTGTCCAGGACCGTCCGCTGCATCAGGAGATTAAAGCCCTGAAAAATCATGCCGATCTGCTTACGGGCTTGGCGCAGCTGCTGGCCGGTGAGGGTGGTCATTTCCTGGCCGTCGATCCGGATGCTGCCGCTGGTGGGCTTCTCCAATAGATTCATGCAGCGGATCAAGGTGCTTTTGCCGGCGCCGCTCATACCGATGATGCCGAAGATATCGCCCGGCTGGATGGTCAGGTTGATGTCCTCCAGGGCCTGGATCTTATGCTGGTCCCCTTGATATTCCTTATATAGATGAGAGATTTCGATCATATGCATCTTCCTTAGTATGGTATAATCGGAAATATGGAGCAGACCAACCGGTTATCGTCTAAATCGATAACTGGTTATCAAAAAATGCTAGAACTTATTGTATCACAATATTTCCTTATGTGAAGGGCTTTTTTCACATACATACGCAAAAAAATGTCGGTGTGTGAAAGACACGTCTACGGATCAAACATTCAATTGATTGCAGGAGGTTAGGCGATGAGCGAGCAAAAAGGGACCATCAGCGGTTACAGCCATCAGGGAGCCGGCGTGGTGCGGGGGGAAGGGCAAGTCAGCTTTATTCCCGGCGCGCTTCAGGGGGAAACGGTGCTTTATAAGATTGAGGAAGAGGCAAACGGAACTTCGTCAGGCAGGGGCACGAGGCGGCCTAAAAAGGCCGGCCCGGGGAAAGTGGCCTTCGGGGAGCTGAAAAAGGTGCTGACACCCTCGGAACATCGGGTCGAACCCCGTTGCCCTTATTACGGGTCCTGCGGCGGCTGCCAGCTGCAGCATGCCGGCTACGCGCATCAGCTGCAGATCAAGCACGATATTGTGGAGCGGGCTTTCCGGGGCCTTGGCCGGGAAGAGAGCGCAAAGGTCGAGGTCTTGCCGGTGCTGGGCGCCCATGCGCCTTGGGGCTACCGCAACAAGGGATTGTTTGCGGTGCAGAAACAGGAAGGCAAGGTCAAGATCGGATTTTACCAAAGCAAAAGCCGGGTGGTGGCAGGCAACGGTTGTCCAGGCTTGTTCTCCGAGCTTGTGAACGGCCTGATCCAGGCCATCAGCTTTTGGTTGGAGCAGGCGGGGGCTGAAATCGGAGCCCGAGGTCTGCATCACATCATGATCCGGGAAAGCAAAACCACCGGCCAGCTGATTCTGGTGCTGATCGGCGCCGGCGGGAAGCCGGGTTGGCTCCAGGATTTTCTTAAAGCCTTTGTGCCAAAGGATCCCAAAAGCCTGCCGCCCCAGGCCCCTGTGCCCAAGCCGCTGCTGCTGGGCATCGGCTGGCTGACGGAGGACTTGAAGGAAGGCCCTGTGCTGGAGGGCAAGCCGGAAACCCTTTGGGGCAGTCTGAGCCTGATGGAGCATTTGGGCAAGGTCCGGTATGGGATTTCGGCTGAATCCTTCTTCCAGGTGAATACGGCCCAGGCCAAAGTATTATATGATCAGGTATTGAAGCTGGCAGGCCTGACCGGAAAGGAACGGGTCTGGGACCTTTATTCCGGAGCCGGTACCATCGCTTTGTACTTGGCGGCCAAGGCCCAATCGGTGCTGGCCATCGAATCGGTTTCGTCGGCGGTCAAGGACGGACAGACCAACGCGCGTCTCAATAAGATCGACAACGTGAAATATAAGACTGGCCTCGCCGAAAGCGTCCTGCCTGAGCTGCTTCATCCACCGGTGCCGGAAGTCAAAGAAGATGCTGCCGCCTTGGCGGACAAAGTGGCGGCCCGCTGGCAGAAAATGGCCCAGACGGCTGCGGAAACAGCTTCGGCTGAAGAGGTTTCGAAGGAGACTGCCGCCGAGGCCGAAAGCAAAGAGCAGAAGCGCAGGGAGACTGCCGGATTGCCGGATGTGGTGGTGATGGATCCGCCCAGCAAAGGCTGTGAACCGGCCGTCATCGATGCCGTTCTGGAAGCAGCGCCGCTGCGGATCATCTATGTTTCCTGCGACCCTGCCACCCTAGTGCGGGACCTGAAGCGGATCATTGCCGGGGGAGCGTATGAAATCAAGACCGTGCAGCCGGTGGACATGTTCCCGCAGACGGGGCATACAGAATGTTGCTGTCTGCTGGAACGCACCTAAAGCATTATAAATAAAGGGTTTGAAGCCTATTTATGCAACTTCAAATCGTGTAACCCTTGTGGAGATAAAAAAGATGACATAAGAGAAAAGGCGAAAATAGATAAAGTGTGA
>CALMWJ010000191.1 GCA_937873525.1 uncultured Peptococcaceae bacterium
AAGGGCAGCGCGATTTCCGCGGGGACCTACATTGCCATGAGCTGTGACAAGATCGCTATGGGACCCGGCACCACCATCGGGGACGTGGAGCCCCGAGCCGGCAGCGAACGGGCTGATGAGAAGTTCCTGTCCTACTGGAAAGCTGAGATGGCCTCGCTGGCAGAAGCCCATGGCCGGGATAAAGAGATTGCCAAAGCCATGGTGGACCGGGATATGGTGATCGAGGGTCTGAAGCCCGAAGGCAAATTGCTGACGCTGACCGCCCAGGAGGCCTTCAAGGTCGGCTACGCGGATCATCTGGTTGCGAGCCGGGCTGAGCTGAAACAGGTTCTGGGTCTGTCGGATACCGAAGACAAGGAAGTGATGATTTCAAAGGCTGAAAATATTGCAAGGATCCTGACGAATCCTTATGTGGCACCTCTGCTGCTGATGGTTGGTCTGGCCGGGATCGCCATTGAGATCTTCACCGTGGGGTTTGGTCTGGCAGGGATCATCGGGGGGATTTGCCTGGTGCTTTATTTTGCAGGGCATCTGGTGGCAGGATTTACCGGTTGGGGCACCATCCTGCTGTTTCTGGTCGGCATCGTTTTGCTCCTTGTGGAGGTTGCCATGCCGGGCTTCGGCATTCCAGGCATCTCCGGGATCCTGTGCCTTATCGCCGGGATCATTATCACCGCGCCCACCCTGCAGATCGGGCTCCAGTCCCTGGTCATTGCCCTGATCGGTTCCTGGGTGCTGATTGCCGTGGCCCTCAAGGTCCTGACAAAACGTAAATTTTGGAATCGATTGATTCTCAATCTTAAATTTGACAAAGGTAAAGGTTATATTTCCCAAAAAGAGGACAACCGCCGCTACCTGGGTCAAAAAGCAAGGACCGTCACACCGCTGCGCCCGGCCGGCATCGCTGTGCTGGAAGACGGGACCCGCATCGATGTTGTGTCGGAGGGCGGATTCATTGAACGGGACCAGCCGGTGGTCATCTCCCGGATCGACGGTCCCAGAATCATTGCAGTCAAAGAACCGGAAGATACGGTTCAATAAGAAATAATAAAAATAAGGGGGTATCTTTGTGGGCGGTTACATTGCATCATTGATCATTCTGGCACTGATCCTGATAGGGATCGCGGTTTTATTTAGTTTTATACCTGTGGGATTATGGATCTCGGCCCTTGCGGCCAACGTCAGGATCAGCATCATTCAGTTGGTGGGAATGCGGCTGCGGCGAATTCCGCCGGCATTGATCGTGAACAACCAAATCAAAGCCGATAAAGCCGGGCTTTCCATCACAACCAACCAACTGGAAGCCCATTACCTGGCCGGCGGCAACGTGGACCGGGTGGTCAATGCGCTGATCGCCGCCGAGCGCGCCAACATTTCCCTGACCTATGAATTGGCGGCAGCCATCGACCTGGCCGGTAGAAATGTTCTCGAAGCCGTCCAGATGAGCGTCAATCCCAAGGTCATCGAAACGCCGGTCATCGCCGCCATGGCGAAAAACGGCATCGAGGTGCGGGCCAGAGCCAGAGTTACCGTGCGCGCCAACATTGAACGACTGGTGGGCGGCGCCGGGGAAGAGACGGTCATCGCCCGCGTGGGCGAAGGCATCGTTACCACCGTCGGCAGTTCGGATTCCCACAAGGCAGTCCTTGAGAATCCGGACCTGATCTCCAGAACGGTTTTGAATAAAGGCCTGGATGCCGGCACAGCCTTCGAGATTCTCTCCATCGACATCGCGGATGTGGATGTAGGCCGCAACATCGGCGCCCAGCTGCAGATGGACCAGGCCGAAGCCGACAAGCGCATCGCCCAGGCCAAAGCCGAGGAACGCCGTGCGCTGGCTGTTGCCAAGGAACAGGAAATGCTGGCTTTTGTCCAGGAGATGAAAGCCAAAGTGGTCGAAGCCGAAGCGGAAGTGCCCAAGGCCATGGCCATGGCGCTGCGGGAAGGCAAGCTGGGCGTGATGGATTATTACAATCTCCAGAACATCCAGGCAGATACCAGCATGCGGTCTTCTTTGGCCGGCATGGAAACTAAAAACATCAAACCTGGCAGTGATCCCGGCCAAAGCAAATAATGCCGGTGATCCATCCGGTTCAAGACGGAAGGGGTGAGTCCCTTTGGATCTATTGATCGCCATTCTCATGTTTACGGCCATCGCATTTTTGAATGCTTCAAAACAAAAGAAGGAAGCCGATGCGCGCCGCCGCCGACAGATCGAAAAGCAGCAACAGGCCTCCGGCCGGCAAAGCCCGCCGGAACCCCGGGAAACCAGGCAGGGCATGCCCGTCTCGGGAAAGAGCCGACGGACCGGACAAACCGTCAGAGAATTGGCGGAACAGCCGACCATCAAAGAATTGGCTAAGCAGTTTGGCGTCGATGAGATGCTGGAAGAATTTTTAGGGCAGGGCTCCCGTGAGAAAGCACGGCCCGCCGCATCGCAGCCTTCCGCGAAGCGAAAAGGGCAGCCGCTGCAGGGAGGGCCTCTGCCGCCGGCACCAACCGCGAAGCCGAAAAAGCCGGTGCTCCGGGAGGGAGAAAGCCTTGAAGGGCCCCATGCCCAGCCTATGCATACGCTCCAGAGCACCTTGGAGACCCACAAAGGCAGCCTTCAGTTCCATGAGAGCCGTCTTGCCCGACCGGGAGACCGTCTCGTGAACCAAGAAAACGAGGGCGGTTATTTCGGAGAAGGCCCGCGGCCTTGGGAAAGGGCGGGCCGGATCCGCCCTGCGGAAACATCGGCGCCGGCGCAAAAAAAGACGCCACCTGCCGCGCTGACCCCCCAGGAGGTGTTCGCCAACGGGATGCTCTGGAGCCAGATCCTGGGTGAACCCCGGAGCCGTCGGCCATGTCATTGGCCTGGCGGAAAATAAAAATAAAGACGGGTCGGGCGGTGCCGGGCAAGGACCGCCCGATTTCTTGTGGTGCGATGTGCCCGCATGACGGTCGCGTCAAGGCAATAAAAGGATTCGGCAATGACGAGGTGCAGCGTGATGAAACGATGGGCGGCGGGCCCCGGAGTCTGGATCATTGTTTACATGTTTATATTCAGTATGGTCCAGCAATTGGCTCTGGCCATTTGTGTCCAGGGAACCATGACCACGCGGGGGGCTACCTATGAACAGGCCCTGGACATCGCCGCCCAGACCCAGGTGCCCTTCATCCTTGCCTTATCGGCCCTTATCGGGCTGCCCATCTACTTTTTACTGGTGTATTTGCGCAAAGCGTCCTGGTCTGAGCTGGTTTTTCAGAAACTGCTGACATGGCGGCAGGCGGCCGGCCTGTTTTTTCTTGGGATCCTGCTGAATCAGGCAGCCAGTTGGTTCCTGTATCTTCTGCAGAGCATCCCTGCCCTGGAAAACATTTTTCAATCCTATCTTCAATCGATGGATGCTATGACGATGCGCAGCGATCCGCGGCAGATGATCCTCCTGATGGGGATCGTGGTGCCGGTTTACGAAGAGGTTTTGTTCAGAGGGCTGGTGTTCAGCGAATTTGCTAAAATGGCACCGGTCAAGACGGCACTGGTCGCCCAGGCATTGATTTTCGGCGTATGGCACGGGACGCTGATCCAAGGGATTTACGCTTTCCTGCTGGGGATCGTGCTGGGCAGGCTCTATTTGAAGCATCGTTCGGTCTGGGCCTCGGCGGCGGTGCACTGCGGGTTCAATATGGCAAGCTATCTTTTGCTCTGGCTGATCAATTTAAGCTGAGGAGTGAAGGAATCATAAGGATATCGTCGAATAATTATTAGATTCTGAAGGATTGGGGGGCATCCATTTGCCCGGAAAAGTAAAAGAGGAACGACTTGTCTTCGATAATGCGGAAGCCGCGGTTTTATACGGTACCAACGATGAAAATCTGCGCTTCCTGGAAGGTTCTCTCAGTGCCCGGCTGATCGTCCGGGGCGGAGAGATCCGCATCAAGGGAGAGGCGGAGGATGTGGACGTCGCGGTGGATGTTCTGTCGCGGCTGCGGCAACTGATCCGCAGCGGACAACGTGTGACGCTGCAGGACGTATCTTACAGTCTCGGCGCTGTGAAGGAAGGCCAAAGCGCGGATCTGGGTGAAGCCCTGAACCAGGTCCTGCAGACGACCGTCCGCGGCAGGCTGATCAAGGCAAAAACCGTCGGGCAATATCACTATATCCAAGCCATTCGTCAGCACGACATCGTCTTTGGCATCGGTCCGGCCGGGACCGGGAAGACTTATCTGGCGGTGGTCATGGCGGTCACAGCCTTGAAAAACAAAGAAGTCAACCGCATCATCCTGACGCGGCCGGCGGTGGAAGCCGGGGAAAAACTGGGCTTTCTGCCCGGCGACCTTCAGGAAAAGGTCGATCCCTACCTGCGCCCGCTGTACGATGGCCTTTACGATATCCTCGGGCTGGAGCAGGCTCAGCGGTACATCGAAAAAGGCGTGATCGAGATCGCGCCGCTCGCCTATATGCGGGGCCGGACCCTGGACGATGCGTTCATTATTTTGGATGAAGCCCAAAACACGACTCCGGAGCAGATGAAAATGTTCCTGACCCGCATCGGTTTCAACTCGAAGGCGGTGGTAACCGGCGACGTGACCCAGATCGACATCTCCAAGCCCCAGGATTCCGGACTGGTTTCGGTTCAGCGCATCATTAAGGGGGTGGCGGGCATCAGCTTCCAGTACCTGACCCAGGCGGACATCGTCCGGCATCCGGTGGTGCAGCGGATCATTGCCGCCTATGAAGCCTATGAACAATCGCCGGCAGCCGGCTCCCAGGGAGGTCTGCGATAGGCTGAAATTTGGTTTCAGGAAGCAGGCCTTTTGGCAGCAAAACTTAAGGGGGGAATGGAATGGCAAAGGATCGGCTGGAAAAAATATGGAACAGCATCCGCAA
This sequence comes from uncultured Peptococcaceae bacterium, assembly GCA_937873525.1. Classification (GTDB taxonomy): domain Bacteria; phylum Bacillota; class Peptococcia; order DRI-13; family UBA5745; genus UBA5745. The sequence continues at coordinate 4,874 of CALMWJ010000191.1, forward strand.
TAACCAGAAAAAGCGGGCCTTGATCCTGGCGCTCATCGCCTTGGTCGGCGTCATGCTGATATTTGCGACCTATTATTTCCCTGATAGCTTTACCGTCACTGAAGGGGAGGTGTCTCCGGAGACCATCGAAGCCCATCAGACCGTGACCTTTGAAGATACCCAGAAAACCGAAGCCAGCCGGGCCGCCGCCGCGGACAAGGTGGGAGATATCTATGTCTTTGACAGTACGGTGATCGAACGGCAAACCGTCCAGATCAACCAGTTGTTCAAGGTTTGGGAAGATATCCTGCAGCTGCCGGAAGAAGAGCGGGAAGCGAAGGCCGATACTGCCATCGATCAGTTCGGGATCAAAAAAGAAACGGCGATTGCCATTGCCCGACTGGACTCAATCACTTTACAAGCGCTGAAAAGCCAGACGGTCCAAATCCTTGCGGATCAGTGGCGCAAGGGTATCCGTGCCGGGGAAGTTGAAACAGCCCGGAAAAGCATTTTGGATGAAGTCTATCTTAAGATCAACCAAGCAGAATATGTGGCGTTTATCCAGGCTGTCTACCGGATCATGGACCTGGAGCCTAACTATATCTTTGATGAGGCAGCCACCCGGAAAGCCAAGGATGAAGCCGGGCAAAAGGAACCGCCGGTGCTGACCACGGTGTACCGCAACCAGAAAATCATCGGCAAAGGCGAGGTCGTAACGGCCGACCACATTGCGATCCTTACGGCCCTAGGCTATCAGCGAAGCAAAGAGCCTTATATCATGGTTCTTGGGATCGGTGCCTTCACTTTGGGCGTCTTTTACATTTTCCGGCTTTTTCTGATTCACTACAAGCTGAAAACCTTGGAAAAAGAGAACCAGCTCCAGTTGCTGCTGCTGCTGTTCCTTATTATGCTGGCCTTAGCCCGGCTGATCATTTCCATCGACATCAGCGCGGAAGCCCCTATTTCCGAACTGATCGCTTATCTGATTCCCACCTCCGCAGGTGCGATGTTGGTTGCAATTCTCCTGGACAAGCGGATGGGTATGCTGTTCTCCTTTGTCATCAGCATCTACATCGGATTTTTGTGCGACGGCAAGGTGATTTATACCGCAGTTTCTTTCTTAGGAAGCATGGCCGGCATGTATGGCGTTTCCCGCTTCAGCCAGAGGACGGATTGGGCAAAATCGGCGCTGGCCATTGTGCTGGTGAATACGTGGACGATTTTGAGCCTGGCGTTGATGAACAACAGTTCCTGGACGGCTGTGTTCTGGGGGGTGATGATGGGCGGCCTCAATGGATTCATTTCGCCGATCCTTGCCTATGGCAGTCTGCCGATCCTGGAGTCCAGCTTCAAGATCACCACCAGCGTCAGCTTGATGGAACTGGGGAATCCCAGTCAGCCGCTGCTGAAAGAGCTGCTTCTTAAGGCGCCGGGCACCTACAATCACAGTATTCTGGTAGGCAATTTAGCGGAATCCGCAGCGGACGCCGTGGGTGCGGATCCGATCCTGGTTCGGGTGGGCGCATATTACCATGACATCGGCAAGCTGCGGCGTCCCTATTTTTTCATCGAAAACCAGTTCGGGGAATCCAATCCCCACGATAAGCTTACCTCATCCCTCAGCGCCCTGATCCTTAACGCCCACGTGAAGGACGGCCTTGAAATCGGTAAAAAATACAAGCTGCCTCAGAAAGTCATGGACTTTATTGCCCAACATCACGGCACCAGCATCATGGGGTATTTTTATCACAAAGCGTTGGAGGAGGCCGGCACCCTGGAACAGGTCACAGAAAGTGATTTTCGTTATCCGGGTCCCAAACCCCAGAACAAAGAGACGGCCTTGGTGATGCTGGCGGATTCCGTTGAAGCCGCGGTGCGTTCCATGCATGTGACGGGCGATAAACTGGAATTCGCGGTCAAAAAAATCATTCAGGATAAACTGCAGGACGGACAGCTGGAGGACTCAAACCTCACGCTCAGTGATCTGAAGCATATCACGGCGGCCTTTACCCAGGTCCTGAATGGAATCTACCATAGCCGGATCGAATACCCGGAAACGGTTCTGGAGGCCATGAAAGAAGGGATGGATACCGATGAAGCTGATGATCAGCAACCGGCAGAGCCGGGAAACGATAACCCAAGATTTGAAGGATACTTTGCGGACGGTAGCTAAAGCTTGTCTTCTCAGGACCGGCAGGGGGACCCGATTCGAAATCAGCCTGACCCTGGTGGACGATCCTGCGATCCATCGTTTGAATCGATCCTACCGGGGCGTGGATCGCCCCACGGATGTGCTTTCTTTCGCTTTTGAGGAAGGCGGGCCAATGGCCGTGCCGGGATCTGCCCTTCCGATGTTGGGCGAAATCGTGATCTCAGCTGAACGGGCGAAGGCGCAGGCCCAGTCGTATGGCCATAGCTTTCGCCGCGAAATGGCTTTTTTGATGGCGCATGGCATGCTTCACTTGCTGGGATACGACCATCAGACGGAAGGAGAGCGCAGAACCATGGAAGGATTGCAGCGACAGGTTTTGTCTGTCCTGGGCATCCGCCGCGAACCCCATGAAGGAGAATAATATGGAAAATCAGAACAAACCAGCCCATCGTTTTGGAATCGTAACCCTCATCGGCCGGCCCAATGCCGGCAAGTCGACCCTGCTCAATTATCTTGTGGGAGAAAAAATTGCCATTGTCACAGACAAGCCGCAAACCACCCGCACCCGGATCATGGGGATTCTGACGGATCCCGACTGGCAGATGGTTCTGCTGGATACACCGGGAGTCCACAAGCCCATGGACCGTCTGGGCCAGAATATGCTCGATACGGCTTTTTCTGCCTTGGAGGCCGCAGATGTGGTCTATTATCTGGTCGATGCTACGGTGGATTGGGGCAGCGGCGAGGCGTTCCTTCTCCAGCAGCTGGCAAAAGTGAAAGTGCCGATTTTCCTTCTGCTGAACAAGGTCGATCTGATTCCCAAAGAAAAACTGCTGCCGTTGATCGACTTTTTCCGCGGCAAGCATGATTTCAAGCAAATCGTGCCCATATCCGCCAAAAAAGGGGACAATATCCGTGTTCTGCTGAAGGAAACCGTCAAGTGCCTGCCGGAAGGTCCTGCCTGTTATGAGGAAGATGAAATGACCGACCAGCCGGAACGGGTTCTGGCTGCGGAGATGATCCGTGAAAAGGCGATTCTGGCAACCCGCCAGGAGGTGCCCTACGCGATTGCCGTCATGGTGGAGCAGATGAAGATGCGATCTGAAACCCTCATGGACATCCATGCGGTGCTGGTGGTCGAGCGGGACAGCCAAAAGGGGATCCTTATCGGAAAACAGGGCCAAACCCTGAAATGGATCGGTACCGAAGCCCGCAAGGACATCGAGGCCATGCTGGGGATGCCTGTGAACCTGCAACTATGGGTTCGGGTCAAAGCGGACTGGCGAAACCAGCCGTATCAGCTGAAAAACCTTGGCTTGGAGGATACCACCGACTTTTGATCATGAGGATGCATTTCTGTGGTTCGGCTGAAGGCCAAAACGCACTGGCTTGAAATACACTAGCCAGCCGGTACCCCAGGCCGCTCAACCGGTTTCAGGGTGCCGGCTGTTCTATGATTTATTAAGTGACGGCCTACGGCCGTTCCGTGCCGAAAGATCCTATGTGCGCATCTATTTACGATATGGGACCGAAGGTGGTATAATGAGAAGACAGAAAATTTAGACAAAATGGCCCCGGCTTCCAGAAAAGCATTTAGAATTCGATAAGGAGGTATCCCCATGTCCACTTCCATATTGGCGGCAAAAATCATTGGCAGACAGGATAATGCGGCACTGGTCCAGAAGATCCTGACCAAATATGGCTGCAATATCAAAACCCGAGTGGGTTTCCATGAAACCGGTGCGGACAAGTGCTCCATGGATGGCATCCTCATCCTTCAGCTGATTGGTCAGGAAGAGGAGATCAAGGGGTTGTATCGAGAGCTTAATGGCCTTCCCGGGGTGGTTGCCAAGCGCATCGACTTTGAAGAAGTCGGTATCGGCTTGGATGCTGCCGCCCAGGGAATCGACGTCTAAGACCGGCAAACCGAATCTTCCATCCGGGCGGGCAAGGGGACGATGTTCCATGTCCGTCCTTTTAGCATGTTGTTTTCCCAAACGGGACCCTATGGCTAAAAAAATTATTAAATGCTATGATAAGAGTTGGAGGTCAAGGCCTTCATCGAGTCACGGACTCATGGAATTCTAATATAACCTTAATCCAAAAGGCCATTGGGCAGGAGAATATCATGGTACAATACAAGACAGAAGCTCTGGTGCTGCATAGCCGCAAATATAAGGAGGCGGACGGCCTTCTGACTCTGCTCACCCGGCACCGCGGCAAAGTGTCGGCGGTGGCCAGAGGGATATACAAGCCCGGCAGCAAGCTTCGGGGCGGCGTGCAGCCCTTCAGTCTGAACGCAATGCTGTTGAATGCAGGCCGCAGCACACTTCATTCCCTGAACCAGAGCGATTGTCTGGAGATGTTCCTTCCGCTGCGCAGCGACCTGGACGCTATGGCTGCCGCTTCCTATTGGGCGGAGCTCCTGGAGAGCTTTGCCATGGAAGAGCAGGAGGACACGGGGATGTTTCAATTGGCCCTGGCCGGTTTTTATGGGCTGGCGGCCTGTCCGGAACCCTTGATGATCCATGCTCTGGAGATCCGGCTGATGAATCGGATGGGGTATGCGCCGTCTTTCCGGGTTTGTGCCGGTTGCGGCAAGCCGATCGAACCCTCCCCCCAATACAGTTTCTCTGCCGATGCCGGAGGACTGGTTTGCAGCCATTGCCGTTGTGAAGGCCAGCCGGTCATCCGTCTGGGCCCGGCGGTGATCAGCCTGTGGCAGGGGCTGGAAAACATCAGCCTGGACAAGGTCAACCGGATCCGGCCCCAGCCGGAGGTGCTCGGCCGCCTGGGCAAGGTATCCCAGGCATGGATTCTTTATCAACTGGGACGGCCCTTGAAATCATGGCAGGTCTTAAAAAAGATGGAGGTGTAAAAAATGACAGATTTAGAAAAAATGGACGCACTCAAGGAACGGATGGATGTGACGTATACCCAGGCCAAGGAGGCTCTGGATGCCAGCGGCGGTGATCTGGCGGCCGCTTTGGTTTATTTGGAAAAGCAGGCCGAAGCCTCGAAGACGGCGGCTCAGGAAGCCAAAGGCGCCAAGTGGGATAAGGATACGACGGAGAACTTTGTCCGCGGTTTGATCGAACAGATCAAAGCGGTGATCCAAGAGGGCAATGTGACCAAAGTCCGGCTCAAACAAGGTGATCATGCGATCATTGAGGTGCCGGCAACGCTAGGCGTCGTCGGCTTGGGCGTCATCCTGTTCAGCCCCTTGCTGCTGGCCATCGGCGCCATCGGCGCCGCCGCCGCGGTCATGAAAGAAATGTCGCTCGAAATCGAAAGGCCAGACGGCACCATCGAAAGCCGCAGTCTGAAATTCCCATCTTCCGCCGGCCGGGAAGCAAAGCCGGAAGAAGGGGAGCCCGAAACCAAGGAGAAGGAAGACGAACCTGCGGGCGAATAAAGCGGCAACGGCTAAAGGCCGGTCTTCCGAGATCAATCCATAGGGTTGGATAAAGCTGCAGCTCCGAAGAAATCCGGACCGCTGCAGCTTTTCAATGCCTTTTAAAGGAGCGCATGGCATGGCTAAGGATATGACGCAGGGCAGCACAGCAAAGCTGCTGCTCCAGTTTTCATTGCCGCTGATCCTGAGCAGCATTCTCCAGCAATTGTATAACGTGATCAACGCCATCGTGGTGGGGCGAGTGATCGGAAAAACGGCTTTGGCCGCGGTGGGCATTGCCGATCCAATCATTTCGACGGTCACTTTTTTTATCATGGGGATCTGTATGGGCGCTATGGTTTTGATGGCCCAGTTTTTCGGAAAAAAAGACTATGAAAAACTTAAACGGGAAATTTCAACCGCCCTGCTTGCGGGAACCGGCTTCACCTTGCTGGTGACCACGGCAGGCATCATGACCTCAGAAAAGTTACTCCGCATGATCCGGACGCCTGAGGATGTCTTGCCGATGGCCGCGGCATACCTGAACATGATATTTCTCGGTTTGGTTTTTAGTTTTCTATATAATTTCTTTGCCAATGCCATGATCGCCACAGGCGAATCCAGGATGCCGCTATGGTTTCTGGCTTTTTCAGTGTTGCTGAATGTCCTGTTGACCTTGCTCTTCGTCCGTCAATGGGGCTGGGGCATCCGGGGTTCTGCAATGGCCACCGTCATCTCCCAGGCCAGCTGCGCGCTGATCTGCATTGCGTATGTTTATCGTTATGCCCCCCGGATCCGGATCCTAAACAACGAATGGGCCCTTGATGGGGAACTGCTGAAAACCACGGTACGCTACAGCTGGGCTTCCGCCATTCAGCAAAGCTGCGTCCATCTTGGGAAACTGCTGACACAGGGGATCATCAACCCATTAGGGACCGACATCATTGCCGCCTTCAACGGCGCCAGCCGTCTGGAATCCTTTGCGCTGATTCCCGGAGACAGCATCGGCAACGGAATCACCACCTTTGTTGCCCAAAACGAAGGCGCCGGTGATTCCGGACGCATCTTGGAGGGATACCGGAAAGGCAACCGCCTCGTGACCGCCTATTACCTGGTCGTCTCAGGACTATTGCTGGGACTGGCCCCCCGGTTGATGGCCCTGTTTGTGTCTGCCGGAGAGGCCGCAGTGATTGACATCGGGTCCGGATATCTCCGGGCGGTGGCTTCTTTTTACTTGGTGTCCGGTTTTTGTACGGTATTCCAGGGATTTTTCCGAGGCCTGGGCATGATGAACATCACCTTGATCGGCACAGTCCTGAAAATGGCGGTCCGGGTCCTGCTGGCCTGGATCCTCGTGCCTGACTTTGGTCTGACCAGTCTGGCCTTCTGTGTGGCGGCTGGATGGTTTGTGATGGCGGTCTACCAGGGAACGGAGTTTTACCGGTATTTGAGGAATCATCGCATCAAATTTTCAGGTGCGGGAAAATGGAGCTTGTTTTGATATTCAGAAATCCGGAAAACTCAAATTTCAGTGGAAGTACAACGGGTTTTATGGCATAATAAATGGATGTATAGGACCTTGACCAATGAGGCGCATTGGGGCTTTGATACGAGGCAGAGGCCGCTCGGACCGTATAAAAGCCCTTGATTTTTGAAAGGAAGTGTAAACCGGTGAACTTTCAGGAGATGATTCTGACCTTAAACAAATTCTGGGGAGAACAGGGGTGCATCATTCAGCAGCCCTATGATATGGAGAAAGGCGCCGGAACCATGAATCCCGCCACGTTTTTGCGGGCTTTGGGACCGGAACCCTGGAATGTGGCGTATGTGGAGCCTTCCCGCCGTCCGGCTGACGGACGGTATGGTGAAAACCCCAACCGTCTCCAGCATTACTTCCAATATCAGGTGATCCTCAAGCCCTCCCCGGACAACATCCAGGAGCTGTACCTGCAAAGTCTGGAAATGCTGGGAATCAAAGCCGAGGACCATGACATCCGTTTCGTGGAGGACAATTGGGAATCCCCCACCCTGGGTGCCTGGGGTTTGGGCTGGGAGGTATGGCTGGATGGCATGGAAGTGACGCAGTTCACCTATTTCCAGCAATGCGGCGGCCTGGACTGCCGTCCCGTCAGCGGTGAGATCACCTATGGCATCGAGCGCCTGGCCACCTTCATTCAAGGCAAGGACAGCGTCTTCGACATTCAGTGGGTGGGCGATGTGACCTATGGCGACATATACCGCCAGAATGAAATCGATTATTCTACGTATAATTTCGAAGTTGCCAATGTGGACATGCTGTTCACGCTCTTTGATATGTATGAAAAGGAAGCCATGGCTGTTCTTGAACGGGGACTGGTCCAGCCAGCCTATGATTATGTCCTTAAATGCTCCCATACCTTCAACCTTTTGGATGCCCGGGGCGCCATCAGCGTAACCGAACGGACCGGCTTCATCACCCGTGTCCGCAACATGGCAAGAGCCTGTGCCCAGGGTTATGTGGCGCAACGGGAGGCTTTGGGCTTCCCTCTGATCAAGGAAGCAGAGGCGGGCAAAGGAGGTGTCAGCAATGGCTGAGTATTTATTGGAAATCGGAACGGAAGAAATCCCGGCTAAGTTTATGGCCGGCGCTTTGAAGCAGATGGAAGAGACGGCTGGCAAAGCTTTGCTGGAAAAACATATTGCCTTTGAATCCATCAAAGCCATGGGGACCCCCCGCCGACTGGCTTTGATCATCTGGGGATTGAGAGAAAAGGGAGAAGACCTGACCGAGGAGGTCAGAGGGCCTTCCAAAAAAGCCGCCTTTGATGCGGCCGGCAATCCCACCAAGGCTGTCCTGGGCTTTGCCAAGGGACAAGGGGTCGAACCGGCCGATCTGATCATCAAGGAAGCCGCCGGCAATGAATATGTTTTTGCTGTCCGCCAGGTCAAAGGACAGGCAACGGCGGCGGTGCTTCCTGACATGATGCTGACGATGATCCAGAACCTCTATTTCCCGAAGCCCATGCGCTGGGGGGATTTGGAATTCCGGTTTGCCCGCCCGATCCGTTGGATCGTGTCCATGCTGAACGACCAGGTCCTGCCCTTCGAACTGGCAGGGGTACGGGCTGGCAACAGGACCCGAGGCCACCGTTTCCTCGGATCGGAGGATGTGGTCCTGTCCGGAGCTTCCCAATATGAAAGCGAACTGGAAGCCCAATATGTAATGGTGGATCCTGTCAGGAGGCAGGCAGAGGCCTGGCGGCAGATCCAGGCTGTGGCAGAGGCGAACCAGTCTGTGGTGGAGCCGGACGAAGAGCTGATCGAAGAGGTCACCTACTTGATCGAATGGCCGACGGCCCTCATGGGCAGCTTCAAAGAAACCTATCTCGAAATCCCTGAAGAAGTGGTCATCACCCCCATGCGGGAACATCAGCGGTATTTCCCGGTAAGAGACCCACAGGGCAAGCTGATGAACCGTTTCGTGACCGTCCGCAACGGCGGCAGCCGTTGTCTGGATGTGGTTCAGGCCGGCAACGAGAAAGTTCTGGCGGCACGTCTGGCTGACGCCCGCTTTTTCTGGGATGAAGACCGGAAACAGCCCCTGGAAGCCGGCCTGCACCGCCTGGATAAAGTTGTTTTCCAGGAAAGGCTCGGCACCATTGGCTACAAGGTTGCGCGGATCGAAGGACTGACCGCTTATCTCGCCGATGCCCTGGCCGTTCCCGACGAGATCAAGGCCGATGCCCTGAGGGCGGCCCATCTGGCCAAAGCGGACCTGGTCACCAACATGGTCTGCGAATTTACGGAACTGCAAGGGATCATGGGCCGTTACTATGCGCTGGAGTCCGGAGAAAGACCGGCCGTGGCCCAAGCGATCCTTGAACATTACCAGCCCCGTTTTGCCGGGGACAGCCCGGCGCCCAGCCAGCCGGGCGCCTTGGTGGCCATCGCCGACAAACTGGACAGCATTGCTGGAATTTTCGCGATTGGCATTGAACCCACTGGATCCCAGGACCCCTATGCTCTCCGCCGGGCGGCCATGGGCATTTGCCAAACCATCTTGGCCCGGGAGCTGGAAATCGACATGGACAAACTGATTTCCAAGGCCTTGGACCTGTATGGATTTGTCATGGATAAAGACAGCAAGCCTGTGATCGCGGCAAAGATCAAAGAATTTTTCGCGGCGCGTCTGCGCAATATTCTGAGTGAAATGGGCCATCGATACGACGTGGTGGATGCTGCCATGGCGGTGGATTGGCAGCTGCTTCAGGCCGTGGTCCGCCGCGCCGAAGCCTTGACCGAGCTGCGGGAGGATACGCATTTCGCCCGGCTTCTGGCGGTGTTCACCCGGGCCAACAACCTGGCGAAGAAAGGCGGCAGCTGGATCATCGATCCCTCGGTTCTGACGGAGCCTTGCGAAAAAGAGCTGTATGCAGCGGTTATGCAAGTCCGGGAAAGCCTCGAAAAAACCCATCAGGCGGCCGGTCTCCAAGGCGTGATCCGTCTGCTGTCCGGATTGGCGGAGCCCATCAACGCATTTTTTGACGGCGTCATGGTCATGGCGGAGGACGAAGCCCTCCGTACGTCCCGTTTGGCATTGCTCCATGCGGTGGTGGACATGAGCCGCACCGTGGGCGACCTGAGCAAGCTCTGCGATTAAGTCCGGCGACAGGGCCGGGACGTTGGAGCGATGTGACCTGTTGCGTTTGCAATTGACAATAGAAGTCTTAAAATATAAAATGTTACTCGGATATTTGTTCAAAACAAAAAAATGAAGGTAGGGGAAGAAAAGATGAAAATGCGTAAAATGCTGGCAGTAACCTTATTGCTGGCCTTCGTATTGGTGATGGCTTCAGGCTGCGGCAATACGAATGCAACAAAAACCGATGGCGCCGCAGCAACCGGAACACAGGCTGCAGCCGAACCCTCCGAAGTTGTGTTGGGTGCAAACTTTGAACTGTCCGGCCCTGTTGCTGTTTATGGCCAGACCAAAATGAACGGCGTGGAGATCGCCATTGACGAAATCAACAAAAACGGCGGTATCCTGGGCAAACAAGTTAAACTGATCAAGTACGACAATAAAGGCGACGATGCGGAAGCCCTGAGCCTGACCACCCGCCTGATGACCGAAGACAAAATCGTCACCATGCTCGGTCCTGTCACCAGCGGCCGCGTCATGGTTGCCGTCCCTGTATCCGCTCAGTTCAAGATCCCTCTGGTGACCGGATCCGGCACTGCGCCTGCGATCACCGTTGCGGACGGCAAAGTCAATGAATACGCTTTCCGTGTCTGCTATACCGACGCTTATCAGGGCGGCCTGGCCGGCAAATTTGCCGCCACTTCTTTGGGCGGCAAAACCGCGGCCATGCTGGTCAACCAGAATGACGACTACAGCATCGGTCTGGCAGAAGCCTTCAAGGGCACCTTTGAACAAAACGGCGGCCAGGTGATCGAACAGGTCAGCTTCACCAACGACGATCAGAACTTCAACACCGCACTGACCAAGATCATTGCGTCCAATCCCGACGTGCTGTTCGTTCCCGCCTACTATGAGCAGGATGCCCTCATTACAAAGCAGGCCCGTGAACTGGGCTTCACCAAGCCCATCATCGGCGGCGACGGCTGGGACAGCGCGGATTACCTGCTCCAGACTGCTGGCGCGGCAGCCTTGCAGGAAGTATATTTTGTGAACCATTACTTCTCCGGCGACAGCGATCCTGCCGTTAAAGCCTTCGTCGATGCCTACGCAGCGAAGTACAATGAAACGCCTTCCTCGTTCTCCGCACTGGGCTACGACACGGCGATGTTCGTGAAAAACGCCATCGAACAGGCCGGATCCCTGGATCCCGTCAAAATCCGTGATGCCATGGCAGCCACCAAGGATTTCCAAGGCATCACCGGCAACCTGACCATGGGTGAAAACCATGACCCCATCAAAAGCGCTGTGGTCATTACCTTCGACAAAGACGGCAAACCGATTCTGAAGGAAAAACTCCAATAGTACATATCGTTCAGCGACGGGGGAGCCTCGGGCTCCCTCGTTTCTCTATCTGACCAGAAGATATACAGAATGGAGTCGGTAACCATGGAGCAATTCTATGTTTTTCTTCAACAGATGGTCAACGGCCTTTCCCTGGGCAGCATTTATGCCTTGATTGCCCTTGGCTATACGATGGTTTATGGCATCATTAAGCTGATCAATTTTGCCCATGGCGATATTTACATGGTCGGTGCTTTTGTCGGATATTTTGCTGTAAACTATCTGCATCTAGGCTTCCTGGGAGCGTTGGGCGTCGCTATGGCCGTTTGTGTTGTCCTGGGAATTTTAATCGAACGGATCGCCTATAAACCGCTGCGCAACGCGACACGGATCGCCGCACTGATCACGGCCATTGGTGTATCGTTCCTTTTGGAATACACCACCGTATTTGCCTTGGGCGCCCAGTCCCGGGCTTTCCCGGAGGTTCTGAGCAATGTCCGCATCGGACTTTTCGGCAACAAAGTCTTCGTGACAAACAAGGAATTATTGATTTATGGCGTTACTCTGGTCCTGATGATCCTCCTCCAGTTTATCGTGAAAAAGACGAAAACCGGCAAAGCCATGCGGGCGGTAGCTTTTGACCGCGAAGCGGCCATGCTGATGGGGGTTAATATCGACAATACGATTTCAGCCACTTTTGCCCTGGGTTCCGCCCTTGCCGGCGCAGCCGGTGTTTTGGTTGGGATTTATTATAGTGCGATCAGTCCTTTGATGGGTGTCAACCCCGGCTTGAAGGCTTTTGTCGCAGCCGTTCTGGGCGGTATCGGCAGCATTCCCGGCGCGGCGCTTGGCGGCGTCGTCATGGGTGTGATCGAGACCATGGTGATCGCTTACGGCCAGTCAACTTATCGCGATGCGGTGGCCTTTGCCATCCTGATCATCATATTGATCATCAAACCATCAGGCATCTTTGGTTCCAATGCCCGAGAGAAAGTGTAGGTGGCGGTGTATGAAACGATTATTGACACGCCAAAACATGATCATCGCCGCAGTCTTGCTGGCAGTCTACCTGATTGTACAGACCTTGCTGAGCGTAGGGATCATTTCTGCATTCTATGAAACCAATCTGGTTCTGGGCGGCATCGGCGTTATTATGGCGGTCAGCTTGAATCTGATCACCGGCTTCGCAGGCCAATTCACACTGGGCCATGCCGGCTTTATGGCCATCGGGGCTTACTTTTCCGCAGTGATGACGGTCAAGTGGGGGATGCCTTTTGTTCTGGCGCTTCTTGGCGGATCTTGCCTGGCGGCGGTGATGGGCTTTCTGATCGGTCTGCCGACCCTTCGTCTGAAAGGCGATTATCTGGCGATTGCCACCTTGGGCATGGGCGAGGTGATCCGTGTCGTCTTATTGAATACCAAATATGTGGGCGGGGCCGCCGGCTTGTTTGGGATCCCCCGTCTGACCAACTGGACCTGGATTTTTGTCTCTGCGGTGGTCACCGTGCTTTGCATCCGGAATCTGCTTTGGTCCTCCTACGGCCGGGCCTGCATTTCGGTCCGTGAAGATGAAGTGGCGGCGGAAATCATGGGTGTGGACATTACCCGGTACAAGGTCCTTGCCTTTGTGGTCGGCGCTTTCTTTGCCGGTTTAGGCGGTGGCCTGTATGCCCATTATTATTATTTTCTGCAGCCTGGCGGTTTCGGATTTATGAAATCCATCGAATATCTGGTCATGGTGGTGCTGGGCGGCATGGGCAGCATGACCGGATCGGTCATGGCCGCCTTGGCGCTCACCGTGATCAACATATTTTTGCAATCCTATGCCGCTATCCGGATGATTTTATACGCCTTGCTGCTGATCGTCATCATGATATTCAGGCCGGAGGGCCTGATGGGCAGCAAGGAATTCAGTTCTGCGATGTTCAGTCGTTTCGAAAGGAGGGGTGACCGTGGCTCTGCTGGAGGTCAATAACGTATCCAAGGTATTTGGCGGCTTGTCGGCGGTTACCAACCTCAAAATGAAGCTGGGGGCGGGGGAGCTGGTTGGGTTGATCGGACCCAACGGCGCCGGCAAAACCACCGTGTTCAATCTTTTGACCGGCGTATACCAGACCACCGCCGGAGATATTGTCTTCGACGGCAAAAACATCGCCGGCAAAAAGCCTTCCGCCATCAATCAGATGGGGATCGCCCGGACTTTCCAGAATATACGGCTTTTCAGCGATCTCTCGGTGCTGGACAATGTCCGGATCGCCTACCATTCCCATGTGGCTTACAAACTGCCGTCGGCTATTTTCCGTTTCGGGAGTTTTTATGCCGAGGAAGAGAAAATGAAGGCACGGGCCATCGAGCTCCTGAAAATCTTTCATCTGGACGGAAAAAAAGACGAGATCGCCAAGAATCTGCCTTATGGGGAGCAGCGCCGGCTGGAAATTGCCCGAGCGCTGGCCACGGAACCCAAGTTCTTGCTTCTGGATGAACCCGCGGCCGGCATGAATCCTCAGGAGACGGCAGAGCTGATGAATCTGATCCGTTGGATCCGGGATCATTTTGAATTAACGATCCTTCTGATCGAGCATGACATGTCTCTGGTTATGGGCTGCTGTGAGCGGATCTATGTTTTGGAATACGGCCGGGTCATCGCCCATGGCGATCCCGAAACCGTCAAGCATAATCCCAAAGTCATTGAAGCCTACCTCGGAGAGGAGGTCACCTATGCTTGAAATCAAGGATATGCACGTCTATTACGGAGCGATCCACGCCATTAAAGGGATTTCATTGAACGTTCCGGCCGGCAAAATCGTGACGCTGATCGGCGCCAACGGCGCCGGGAAAAGCACCACCCTGAAAACGATTTCCGGTTTGCTGCGGCCCAAAGAAGGAGATATTCTTTATAACGGCGAATCCATAACCCAGCTTTCCGCAAGAAAAATCGTGGAAAACGGGCTGGTCCAGGTGCCGGAAGGCCGACGGATCTTCGCCGATATGACGGTTCGGGAGAATTTGGAGATGGGTGCCTTCCTGCAGAAGGACAAGGCTTGGATCAAAGCCACACAAGCCAAAGTTTTCGAGAAATTTCCCCGGCTGAAGGAGCGGATCAACCAGCTGTCGGGGACCATGAGCGGCGGCGAGCAGCAGATGCTGGCCATCGGTCGCGGCTTGATGGCCAACCCCAAGATGCTGCTGCTGGATGAACCTTCCATGGGCCTGGCCCCGCTGCTGGTCAAAGAGATCTTCTCCATCATCCGAGAGGTCAACCAGAGCGGCATCACCATCCTTCTGGTGGAACAGAACGCCAATATGGCCTTATCCATCGCCGATTATGCCTACGTTCTGGAGACGGGCAAAATCACCTTGGAGGGACCGGCGCAGGAATTGGCGGCCAGTGAAGAGGTCAGGAAAGCTTATCTGGGCGGTTAGAAGCGTTCAACAGATACAGAGCAAAGCATAATTCGATGTAGGGGTGATTAAACATGCGGGTCAACGAAAGAATGACACCTCATCCGGTGACGGCGACGGTGGATATGCCGGTCACGGAAGCCATGCAGATTATCGAGGAAAACCGTTTTCGCAGATTGCCGGTCTTAGACAGCAAAGGCGAACTGGTCGGGATCATCACCGACCGTGAACTGCAGAAAGCCCTGCCCTCGGACGCGACCAGTCTGAGCGCCCATGAACTGAATTATATTTTAATGAAAACCACCGTGGGCGACATTATGTCCAAGAAAAAAGTCATTACGATCGAAGCGGACGAGCTTCTTGAAGAAGCTGCCGTCCTGATGCGCGACCATAAGATCGGCGCCATCCCGGTCACCCGGGGCGGCAAATTGGTCGGGATCATTACCGAAACCAATATATTCGACGCCTTCATCGATATTATGGGGCTGCGTGAACCGGGTTACCGAATCACCTGCCGGATCGAGGGCAACCCTCCAGGAATCCTGGGACGCATCGCCACGATCCTGGGCAATCACAACGGCAACATATCCCATGTGGCGACCCAGGTCAATGAAGTGGAACAGTCGGTGATCGTTTTCCGGATCAACCGGATCGATGACATCGAAGCGGTGATCCAGGAAATCAAGTCAATGGGCGTTTATGCCAGTTATGTAACGGTATGAACACGCCGTATGCTTGATGAGGAAAGCAAGCTCTAAAGAATCCAATGTGAAGAGAATCGCCGTCAGGCGGTTTTCTTTTTTCAAAGCTAGCAGGAATTTTGCCATTCATAGCAAATATCAATAGAATAATATTTTTATCATATCAAACATATCCCTTAAAGGCGGCATCATGCGCAAATTGCCGGCAGTATCAGTGGATATGGATGGAAGAGGGAGCGATATCATGTTAATATTAGCGGTTTGCGGCAGCCCGAACAAGCAGGGGAATACGGCATATATGCTGAATCTTGCCCTTGAAGAAGCCAAAAGGCTGGGGGCCGATGTGAAAATGATCGATGCCAGCGAAGCTCTGGGTACCTGTGATACGCCATTTTGCACCAGCTGCTCGAAACCTTGCCGGGGAATCTGCCTTGAAGGGAACGCCATGGCCGATGCGGCTGACTTGCTTCGCAAGGCCGACGGCGTCATCTTTGGAACCCCGGTTTATTTCGGCACCATGAGTGCCCAAATGAAGGCCTTTTTTGACAAAATCCGCTGCCTCAGGGGGGAAAATGCCTTACTGAACACCGTTGGCGGCGCCTTGGCCGTTGGCCACACCCAATACGGCGGGGAGGAAGCCGCCATGGCGGCGATCAAAGACGCGATGATGGTGTATGGCATGACGGTGGTCGGCAACGGCCATGCAGACTTTAACAGCGGACACCTTGGTGTGGCCCTGACGGATCCCGCCCGTGATAATAAAGATGCTCAGGAAAAAATGATTGCCATGACCCGACGTATCGTGGAGGTGGCCAAAGCCACAGCTCCGCTGAGAAAACGATAGCCGCCCCGCCCGCATCCGCGGAGGCTGCAAATTGCAAAGGAAATGTGCCAGCATGCCAATACGAGAAATGATCGAAGCCGAAGAACGGCAGCGGCTTGCATCCTGGGCAGCCTGCGCTGCGGACAGCCAGGGACGCAGATTCCGTGAAGAAGAGGACGCCATCCGCACGTGCTTCATGAGAGACAGGGACCGGATCACCCATTCTTCGGCATTCCGCAGCTTAAAGCATAAAACCCAAGTCTACATCTCCACGGTCAGCGATCATTACCGGACCCGCCTGACCCACACGCTGGAGGTATCCCAGATTTCCCGAACCATCGGCCGCGCCCTGGGACTGAACCTGGATCTGATCGAAGCGATATCTCTGGGCCATGATGTAGGCCATACTCCGTTTTCCCATTCCGGCGAAGAGGTCTTCAACCGGCTTTTGCCGGGCGGTTTTGACCATCAGCAGCATAGCATCCGAGTGCTGACCCATCTTGAACGGGGCAAGCATGGCGAGGGGCTGAACCTGACTGAGGAAACGCTGGACGGGATCCTCAAGCACCGCGGCCTTGCGGCGGTTGGACGTCAAGACAAGACCATCGAAGGCCAGATCGTTCGTTTTTCCGACAAAATCGCCTACGTCCAGCATGACATCGACGACAGTCTTCGGGCCGGCGTTCTCCGTGAGGAGGAGATGCCCAAAGAACTGGTTGAAGTTTTGGGAGATACCCACAGCAAGCGGATCGGCACCTTGGTCGAGGATATCATTTTCTTCAACAAACCTCGGCTGGAGGCTGGGATCCGGGAAATCAGCATGACGCCGGCCTTGATGGAGAGCTTCCAGAAAATGCGTCAATTCATGTTCAAGGCCGTTTATGAAGGCCCATACTGCATGGCGGAAAAAGAAAAAGCAATTTATATCCTTGAGTTCCTTTTTCAGTATTTCTGCCGAAAACCGGAGAAGCTGCCGGTCCAATATCAGGGCATTGCAAGGGAAGAAGGGACGAAGCGGGCGGTTGTGGATTATTTGTCCAGCATGACCGACCAATATTGCCTGACGCTGTTCCAGACCCTGACCCTTCCCCTGCCGAAACTCTTCTGAATCCGCAAAACAGGAATGAATGTTAAAACTTTGTGAAGAAGCAGGAAAAAGCCAAATCGATAGCGAAAAGAATATGGCGGACAAGGCGGTGACGAAGCGGTGAGCAAACAAATCTCGGAAGAGATCATTGAAGAGCTGCGGCATCGGGCCGACATCGTCGAGATCATCGGTGAGCAGGTCGCATTAAGAAAAAAAGGCCAGAATTATACCGGACTTTGCCCCTTTCACCAGGAGAAAACCCCCTCATTTGTGGTTTCCCCAGGTAAGCAGATCTACCATTGTTTTGGTTGCGGTAAAGGGGGCAATGTTTTTTCTTTTTTAATGGAAAGAGAAGGCCTGACCTTTCATGAAACTGTGGAAAAGCTGGCTGCGCGTTACGGCATGGCACTTCCCGAACGGGAAATGAGCCCTGCTCAACAAAAACAGGCGGCCAGAACCAAACGGTTTCGGCAGATCAATCAGTGGGCGATGGAATTCTTCCAGCATTGCCTGGCTTCGGATGAAGGCGAGGCGGCCCGAGCGTATTTTGGATCCAGGGGTTTGGATGCGGATGTCATTCAGCGATTCGGTCTGGGTTACGCGCCTGACCGCTGGGACAGTCTCTGCCTGGACCTCAAGGCCAAAGACGTTCAGGATGAGGAACTGCTCCTGCTGGGGCTTGCACAGCAAAGCCAACGGAACACGCTGATCGATAAATTTCGGAATCGCGTTATGTTCCCGATCTGGGACGACCGGGGCAACGTGATTGGTTTTGGCGGCCGTACCCTAGGGGACGGTCAGCCGAAATACTTAAATTCCCCAGACACCCCTCTTTTTCAAAAGGGACATCATCTGTATGCCTTGAATCTGGCGAAGGGAACGATTCGCCAGCTGGACCAGGTGATCCTGATGGAGGGATACATGGACGTGATCGCTGCACATCAGCATGGGATCACCCAGGCGGTCGCCTCCCTCGGAACCGCTTTGACGGATGAACAGGCCAAGCTTTTGACCCGATATACTTATCAGTCCGTGATTTGCTATGATGCCGATGCGGCCGGAGAAGCAGCGTCCATGCGCGGCCTGGAGATCCTGAACCACCATGGTTTCCAGGTCAGGGTCATCCGCATTCCGGACGGCAAAGACCCGGACGATTACATCCGGGCTCATGGAAAAGAAGCTTTCCAAAAACTGGCCGAAAAAGCCCTTTCTCTCTTTGAGTACAAGCTGGTCATCACCACTCAGAAATTCGATCGGGAAAGCATGACCGGCAAGGTCGGCATTATTCAGGCCATGCTCCCCGAATTGGCTAAAATCAAAAGTCCGGTGGCACGTCAGGGATATATCTCGCTCATGTCCGAGCGCTTATCCTTTCCGGAGGCCGCCATCAAAGAAGAGCTTCGCCGCCATCAGGGCGGCATCATCGTAAAGCCTGCCGGCGCCGCGACCCTCCAATCCGGGGAGCGTGCCGAGGGAAGAGCTCAGGCCGCCATCTTACGTCTGTTGCTGGAAGACCCGTCACGATTGGAAATCGTGGAAGAGGCCGGCGGCGCGGAACTGTTTGAAAATCCACATGCTCAGACGGTTTTTGTGACGGTCCAGGCTCTATGGCAGGCAGGCCATCAGAACCTGACCGGCGAGGATTTGGTTGCCTTGACGGAGGCCGATGCGCAAAGACAATGGCTTACAGGCATTCTGCTTGAGGAAGAGATCCCCGGCGATCCACACAAGGTTTTTCAAGACAGTCTGCTGACCTTGAAGCGCAGCAGGATCGAAAGGGAGATCAAGAAACTCATGGATCATCTATCGAAGCTGGAAACTTCCGGAGATGCCAGCAGGGCAAACGAGATCATGACCAGAATCTCCGGTTTAAATAAAGAAAAGCAAACCTTAAGGCCCTGAGAAAGGGGAGAAACAACTTGAAGAATGAAAAAGAGATCGAGCTGATACGCATCGAAAAAGTCAAAGAGCTCATTCAAAAAGGGAAAAAGCGCAGTGCATTGACCTACGTTGAAATCATCGACGCATTGCAAAATATAGAAATGACCTCCGAACAAATCGACGAGGTCTATGAATCTTTGACCGCCATGGGGATTGAGATCCAGTCAGAAGAAGTGGAAGTGGACCCCATCGATGAAACCGAGGAAGAACCCATCGATTTAGAAAAGGCGGCGGGTGTGGAAGCGGAATTAGAACTGGACCTGACCGTTCCGGAAGGTATAGGGATCGACGATCCGGTCAGGATGTATCTGAAGGAGATCGGCCGCGTGCCGCTGCTGAGCGCCGAGGAAGAAGTCAATCTGGCCAAGCGGATGGAGGAAGGGGACGAGATTGCCAAAAAACGTCTCGTGGAAGCCAACCTGCGTTTGGTGGTCAGCATTGCAAAGCGATATGTAGGGCGCGGCATGTTGTTTTTAGACCTGATTCAGGAAGGCAATCTGGGGCTGATCAAGGCTGTGGAAAAATTTGATTTCCGCAAGGGCTTCAAATTCAGCACCTACGCCACCTGGTGGATCCGGCAGGCTATCACTCGAGCCATCGCTGATCAGGCGCGGACCATCCGCATCCCGGTCCATATGGTGGAAACCATTAATAAATTGATTCGTGTCAACCGGCAGCTGCTCCAGGAACTGGGACGTGATCCCAGTCCGGAAGAGATTGCCGCGGAAATGGAGATTCCGGTGGAAAGAGTTCGGGAGATCCAGAAGATCGCCCAGGAGCCTGTATCCCTGGAAACCCCCATTGGTGAAGAAGAGGACAGCCATTTGGGCGATTTCATCGAAGACGATGATGCTCCGGCGCCTGCAGAAGCCGCATCCTTCCTCCTGCTCAAGGAGCAGCTGGAAGAGGTTTTAAAGACCCTGGCGCCAAGAGAAGAGAAGGTTCTGCGCCTTCGTTTCGGTCTGGATGACGGCAGGGCAAGGACCCTTGAGGAGGTTGGCCAGGAGTTCGGGGTGACCCGTGAACGCATCCGGCAAATCGAAGCGAAAGCCCTGCGCAAGCTGAAGCACCCCAGCCGCAGCCGCAAATTGAAGGATTATTTGGACTAGAATCAGAGCTAAGGGGACTTTTTGCCGGAGGGCTTGATTTCCCCTAGGAATATAAAAAGGTTTATGCTATACTAAAAGAGTTGTTATATAGAAGGATTTGAGCAACGCACCCTGTTCCTGCGATGGCGCGTTCTCAGCATTCTGGGCCTATAGCTCAGCGGCAGAGCGGCCGGCTCATAACCGGTTGGTCCCTGGTTCGATCCCAGGTGGGCCCACCAGAACTTGACGAAAAAGGGCATCAGCCCTTTTTTTTATACCATTTTAAGGGGGACGATGCTGGATGACGGAAGGCGCAATCGAGACAACGGCGGGACTGGTCAGCAGCGTTTCAAAACGGTTGTCCCGGTTGGCGGACATGCTGCCGCCGGTTGAACGGGCAGCGGATATCGGAACGGATCATGCCAAGCTGCTTACCCTTTTGGTCCGGCAAGGCAAGATTCGGAAAGGCCTGGGCGTCGAGGTGGTGGAAGGACCCTGGCGAACGGCACTGAACCACGTGGCTGGCATGGGCTTGTCGGATGTGATCGAGATCCGAAAAGGCGATGGCCTGGAGCCCCTTGCACCCGGCGAAGTTCAGGCGGTGATCATTGCCGGAATGGGCGGAAAAACCATCACTGGGATCTTATCCAGATCTCCGGCAGTGGTTCAAAGCCTGGAATGGCTTCTCCTTCAGCCCATGTCTCAGGCTGCGGGACTGAGGAACTTTCTTCAAGGCAGCGGCTGGCGGATCCTTGAGGAAGCGTTGGTGATGGAACGGGAAATCATCTATCCCATCATTCTGGCCTGTCCCGGAGAAATGCCGGCACTCAGCGAATGGGAGGCGGAATATGGTCCCCTGTTGCTGTCGGAACGGTCTCCGCTGCTGAAACGGCTCATTGAAAAAGATATTCAAGGACTGCAGGAGATTCTCAAACAACTGGCGAAATCAGAATCAGAAGAAAGTCGTCTGCGGGAAGCACAGATTCTCAGAAAATGCCAACAAATGGAGGTGCTCATGCAATGACCATCAAGTGCCGGGAGATCATCCATGTTTTGGAAAATTATGCCCCTCCCCGATTTGCTTTGGCGGACGACCCGATCGGTTTGCAGCTGGGCCACCCGAACCAAATCATCGAAAGGCTGTTTGTTGCCTTGGAGATGGATGATGAGGTCTTGCGGGAGGCCCTGGATTTCGGCGCGCAGATGATCGTTGTCCACCATACGCCTTTCTTCAAGCCCTTCAAGCAGATGAGAGAAGATAGTTTTCATAATCGTGTGGTTCTGGACATGATCCGGCATCGTATGGCTCTATATACAGCCCATACCAATCTCGATTGTGTTCGCGGCGGTGTCAATGACGTTTTGGCGGAGCGTTTGGGGATAAAGGAAACGGAGATCCTTGAGCCTCTGAATGAAAACACGACCTCGGCAGGCCTTGGGCGCATTGGCATGCTGCCAGAGCCCATGACCGTCAAAGCCTTGGCGGACTGTACCGCAGAAGCTCTAGGTAATGGCAATGTTCGTTTCTGCGGTGATCCGAAAACCATGATCCAGCGGGTGGCGGTGTGCGGCGGAACGGGGGCTTTTTTGATGCTGTATGCGGTTCAGAAAGGCGCTCAGGCCTTTGTGACGGCCGATGTGAAGCATCATGAGGCTTTGCAAGCCTTGGATATGGGCTTGTGCATGATCGACGGCGGGCATTATGCGACGGAACGTCCGGCCATGTCCGTTCTTGCAAGACATTTGGCGACCCATCTGGAGGGCGTTGAGATTCGGGAAGCTCAGCGCTGCACGGATCCGTTCCGCAGTTGACCCCGATTTTCGATGCAAGTCAGCTGATGAGGAGGAGAATGTTTTGGATAAGTATGAAATTCTGCTGGAACTGAACCGGATCAGCGAAGAAAAATGCAAGATGGATCCAAAGGAACAGCTTCGCCCGATCCTGAAAGAAATGAAGCACATCAAAATGGCGGTCGAGGTCGGTCTCCAGGAGCAGGAGGCTTATGTCCAGGCTACGGCCGCCGCGGATAAGGAAATCACTGAGCTCCGCGACCATCTGCCAAGGCTGGCCGCAACGATTTCCCGGGGAAAAGAAAGAATGGCGCTCGTCAAAGGCATGACCTTGAAAGAAATGCTGTCGATCCAGCAAACCGTGGCTAAGTCAGAGGACAGCGTGGTGCAAAGCAGAGCAAGAATCGACCAGCTGCAATACGATTGCGAAGAATACCTGGCGGAAGCCCGAAAAGCCAGTGCCATGGTGTCAGAACTCAAACGTCAATACAATGAAAAAGTCAAAGTCTATCAGAAGGAAAAGGAACGGATCGAACTGCAGTATGCCGCACTGCTTTCCAAAGAAGAAGCCTTGAAAGAAGCGCTGGGGCCCAAATTACTGCGCGCCTTTAATGAAGCAGCCAGGGTCGTTCCGGTCAATCCCGTGGCGGTCCTGCGAAACGGTTACTGTTCCGGCTGCCGGGTGGAGGTCTCCGGTCAAATGAAAAGGCTGGTTGCCCAGCAAAGCGAGAATCTGCAGCATTGCGATCATTGCCGCCGGATCCTGCTTCCTGCCAGCGCCGTCAGAACCTATTCGGATTCATAATCAGAAAAAAACATCAATAAGGGGCCTTGCTGAACACTCGAAAGTGCATCAACAGGGCCCCTTTTGTCTTTGTATATTGGATAGGGGATAGCCAGTCCTTAGGGGGTGTAACCAAGATGCTGGGAAATCTGAACCGCGTTTTTCTTTACCGTTGCGATCAATTCAGGCAGCCGCTCATCTGGAATCAAACTCACGGGACCGCTGGCACTGATGGCGGCGATCACTTCGCCCCGATAATCGTAAATCGGCGCGGCAACGCTGCGATGGCCCGACTGATGCTCTTCATTGTCCATCGCCCAGCCCTGGGCTCGGACCTCCCGCATAAGACGTTTTAAGGCCGGCAGATCCGGCAGGGTGTTGTCGGTGTATTTCTCGAACCGGTATCCCTGTAGCAGGACATTGAGTTCCTTGTCCGAAAGCTTGGATAAGAGGCACTTGCCCAGCGCGGAGCAATAGGCCGGAACACGAAAACCGATCTGGGAATAGATTCGTACCGTGTTGAAAACGTCCAGTTTTTCAATGTAGACCACATCGGTCCCATCCAGGACGCCTAAATGGACCGTCAGGTTCAGTTTGCCGGTCAGGTCCCAGAGATAGGGGCGCGCTTCGGTCTGCAGTTCCAGGGAATTCAGGTAAAAGCTGACCGTTTCGATCAGCTTCAAGCCAAGCTTATAGGTGCCGAGCAAGGGGTCCTTTTCAACGTAGCCTCGTGATAGCAAGGCCTGCAGCAACCGATGGGCGGTGCTCTTGTGCAGGCCGGTCTGGGCAGCGATTTCCGTGACGCCGAGGCCTTTGCGCTGATGGGACAGATATTCGAGAATATCCAGGGTGCGGTCGATCACCTGGACGCCGTTTTGTTCTGCGGTCATGAGCTTCCTCCTAAGCAATGGGCAGGACAAGGGGAAGGGCCAAGGGAAGCGATCAGTAGGTCATCGCCACAAGATGCTGCAGGGTCTGCAGGTCCATGACGCGATGAATGCCGCCGGCCGTCAGGACAACCATGGTTTCATCGGATGAATTTTGTTTGATCTCAATGCTATAGCTGTCATTGAAATCCACTTTTAAATAATCGGCGCAATAGGGCTCCTTGGCAACAGGCTTGACGCTCAGATTGCCGCTCCCTTGGTTCAGGACTGCACCGGAATCCAGATGGGCGAGGATTTGATGGATCATGACGGCATGGCCTCCTTTTTAAGTGCGCTATCAGGGAAATAGATGGATTGGAATTGCTGAACGATCGCCTCCAGGTTGTCTGTGACCTGAGGGATCGAATAGCCCATAAATAAAGGTGTTGTTACCAGACGAGGCATGATTTTGCAATAGATGACCCCATCCAGGTCATAGAAGAAGAAATTATAACTGTTGATCTTGCCGTTCATGTGATCTCTGAGAAGAAACCGGACGGTATTCTGGATCAAACGGCACATTTCCTGCCATTGGGAACGGATCGTCAATTCGACATTGAATTCATAAAAACCGATCCGTGGATGGTCCGAAAGGCATAGACGGACGCCAGGGGCAGACCAAATGACCGGGCCTTGAAAATCCCGATGGGAAATATTCGGGCGGTAATTCACTTGCTTCAGCCCGATCAGCTGCATATGCGGATGGCGCAGACTCCCTCCCGAATAGGGGCCGTGATTTTTCAGGAATAGCACGGAAGCATAATCCCCGCTGTCCAGCATCTCCTGCCAGGTCATAAGGGCCATATGAAAGACACGGAATAAATGCGATTCAGAATAAAGCGACAACTCCGAATCACAATGGGCCGTTTCAATGAGAACCAGCGGATCACTGCCTTCATGAATCGGGTATTTATTAGGGACCAGCAGAATATCGCCGTCTTCTTTGATGATGGGGGGGAGCTGGGACCGGTCGCAAAAAGGGCAGTCGCAGGACACCGGATGACTCAGGTGCAAAGTCCGGGGCTTTTGCCGGCTGACCGACGTTTTGAAGACGAGCTGGGTTTCCGATCCTGTCAATGGTTCGGCCACGAGAAACACTTCCTTCTGTTCGCACGGCGGGAATGTATGCTATAATGGTCTGAGCACAGTCAGAAGCAATATGATGTAAGGGCTTGGAAATTGGCATAGAAATTGAGTTTGTCGATAAGCCGGGTTCTGTTCTCCGTAAGGAGCGACGATCATCTATCTAGGATATAAGTTGCCTCATATCTCGAGCGACCTGACCCGGGAGCGAAACGGGCCGTTTCATGGCTCCTCTATTCGGTCTTGCTCCGGATGGGGTTTACCCAGCCAGCCGGTCACCCGGCTGCTGGTGAGCTCTTACCTCACCATTTCACCCTTGCCTGTGAGCGAAGCTCCATCGGCGGTATGTTTCTGTGGCACTTTCCTTAAAGTCGCCTTCACTGGACGTTATCCAGCATCCTGCCCTGGGGAGCCCGGACTTTCCTCATCTGCCGCCTTTAGGCCCTTGCAGCTGCGATCGTCTGACAGACTCAAAATCTATACCATTTATCTATTTTATCATGGCTGATACAGGCTTGCAAGCCATGTGAATGAGCCGAAGGCCGCCAATACGCATTCATTTGAAAGGGGTTGTCGTTGTCATGGGTCATACGTTAGCTGTCCTCGTTGAAAACCGTCCGGGGGTGCTGACCCGGATATCCGGCTTGATCAGCCGCCGTGCCTTCAATATCGAAAGTATTGCCGCCGGGTATACGGAAGATAAGGATATGACCAGAATCACCATTGTGGTAAGGGAGGATGATGATCAGCAGGTTCAGCAGCTGGTGGACCAGTTGGCGAAACTAGTGGACGTGATCCGCATTGTGGACCATACCCACATCGATTCCCTTGAAAGGGAGCTGGTGCTCATCAAAGTCAAGGCAATTCCTGAAAAACGTTCGGATATTGTGGACATAGTCGATATTTTCCGTGCCAACATTGTAGATGTCAACCGGGAGACCATGGTCATCGAACTGAGCGGCGGGCAAAGCAAAACCGACGCCTTGTGCGAGGTGCTGACCGACTACGGGATCATCGAGATCGTAAGGACCGGCAAGGTCATCATCTCCAGAGGTCCGCTGCCGGCCAAAGCACTGTAATATCCACGTGGGGTTTCAGCACTGAATATGAACGAAGGAGACCGCAGAGAATGAGTTTATGTTTGATCCTTGGCCGAGCGGGATCCGGCAAAACGGAGCAGTGCATGAGGGAAATCGCGGCAGCCTATGCGGCAGACGCCCATGGCCAATATCTGCTGATCACGCCGGAACAGGCGACCTTCACCAGTGAAAAGCGCATCCTGCAGACCTTGGAGGGCAGGGGTGGTTTCAACGTGAGGGTCCTGAGCTTCCGGCGTTTTGTTTGGTCGGTGCTCCAGGAGACCGGCGGTGGTCTTGGGACCCCCCTGAACGGTGCCGGGAAGCGGATGATCATCCGCAGCCTTCTGGAGCAGCGAAAAAATGAGCTCAGGCGATTCCGGCTGGTTTATCACCAAAACGGATTCCTGGAACAGGTGGTATCCTTGATGGATGAGCTGCGCAGCTATCGCATCGATGCTCAGGATATCCGGACCTGCCTGCAGGCCATGCCTCGGGAAACGACGGACCCGGTCCGGAAAGGCCTTCAGGATAAATTGGCGGACCTGGAGCTGTTGTATCGGGCGTATTGCGAATATTTGTCCGACCGATGGCTGGATCAGGCTGGAGAATTGTGCTTGCTCTGCGGGCAGCTGCCTCATTGGTCAGCCTTAGGCCATACCAAATTCTGGATCGACGGATTTCACGGTTTTACGCCGGCTGAGTATGAAATAATTGGGGCCTTGCTGCAGAACGGCTGCCAGGTCCGGGTGACGCTGAATCTGCCCAAGGGACGGGAGCGAACCAATATGCCGGAAGAGGAAGTGTTCTATCCGGCCTGGGAGACTGCGCGCGATCTGCAGGCGTTGTGCCGAAAAACGGGTGTTGAACTTTTACAGCCCCTTTATCTGGATGAGCCGGCACAGGCCCGTTTTGCGGCCAGTCCTTCCCTGGCTTTTCTGGAACGGGTGCTGGCTTTTCCTGGAAAGTCAGCGGTGTATCCCGAAGCCGACGCGGCCATCGCACTGCAGGGCTACAGCAATATGCAGCAGGAAGCGGAAGGGGTGGCCGCGCAGATCCTACGCACAGTTCAGGAAGAGGGCTTGCGTTACCGTGATCTGGCCGTCCTGATCCGTCAGCCTGAAAATTACCGCAGCATCCTGCAGGCGGTCTTTGCCGCCTACGATATTCCCTTTTTCTTTGACAGTCCGGAAACCATGAGTTATCATCCGCTGATCTGCCTGATGCGGACGCTGCTTCGCTTTGCGGAGGACCGTTGGAATCATCAGGCAATATTTGCGTATGCGAAAACCGGGATGGCCGGACTGAGCATGGCCCAGTGCGACCGGTTGGAAAACCTTTGCCTGGCTCATGGCATTCGCAGAGGGCATTGGGAAAGCAAACAGCCCTGGGCATTCGATGAAGCGGCCGAAGCCCTAAGGCAGCGGCTATGGCAGCCTTTATCCAGCTTCTGCCGGAAAATCAGCGCCGCCAAGGATGTGCGTCAGATGGTCACTGCGATTTTTGAGCATTTGACCGAACTGCGCGCAGAGCAGCAGTGCCGGCAAATGGCCGACCAAGCCCGGAAAGCCGGCCGTGCCGATGAAGCGATGATCCATGAATCCGCCTGGAGCCATCTAATGGACCTGTTTGACCAGGCGGTGGCCTTTATGGGAGCGCAGGCTGTGGAGAGGCAGGCCTTTTCTAAAATCCTGCAGGGAGGACTGGAGGCCATGGAATCCCTGAAGGTTCCCCCGGCCCTTGATCAGGTGACGGTCAGTTCCATGGACCGCAGCCGGACTCCCCAAGTCAAGCATGTATGGATCCTCGGGGCCATTGAGGGGGTGCTGCCGGCCCGACTGAGCGAAAACGGACTGCTTTCCAGCCAGGAAAGGCAATGGCTTGGCAGCCATCAGATTTCCATGGCACCGGATGCCGAGAAAAGGCTTTTCTCTGAAGCCTATCTGATTTATATCGCGCTAACCAGGGCGTCCGAAGGGCTTCATATCAGTTATCCCAGGGCGGATCATGAAGGCAAAGGCCAGGCGCCTTCTCCCTTGCTGAATTTTCTTTCCCGACGTTTTCCGGAACTGTCGGTCCGCGAGGCGCCGCCGTCGGCGGAAGCGATCCTCTTCCGACCGAAGCCTGCCTTGCAGGCGATGAGTGCTGCGCTGCAAAACCGGCAGCCGGAGACCGGCGAAATCGGCTTGTGGAGATATTTATACGATTGGTTCTCCAAACGACCCCAATGGCAATGGGAGCTGGAGCGGATCCGCCAGGGCCTGCATATCCGGCCGCTGCCGCCGCAGATCCCCGCGACGCTGAGCCGGGAATTGTACGGCCAGGTCCTGCAGACCAGCGTGACCCGTCTGGAGTTGTTTCAAGCCTGCCCCTTTGCCCATTTCATGACCTATGGCCTGGGCTTGGCGTCTCGCGAAACCTATGAGATCCAGGCGCCTGAAGTCGGAACTTTTTTCCATGACAGCCTGGAGGCCTTGCTCAAGAGTGCCCAACAGGAAGGCATGGATTTGGCGGCCATGGATGAGTCCCATTTGGAGGAGCGGATCCGCCAGATCGTCGCAGATCAGATGGAACGCAGCCAGAACCAGATCTTTTCCTCAACGGCCTGGTACAAGGCCTTGTCGGGGAGGCTGCACCGCATCCTGACGCGGGCAGCGTCGGTTTTGGCCGAGCATGAGCGACGCGGACAGTTCCGGCCACTGGCCATGGAGCTGTCCTTCGGCACGCGTGAACCGGACAGCCTGCCGCCGCTGATCCTGGAACTGAGCAACGGCTGCCAAGCCGCGCTTCGAGGACGGATCGACCGCATTGACCAGGCGTGGAAGCCGGAAGACGAAACGCCTTATGTACGGATCGTGGATTACAAATCCGGTTTCAACCGGCTTCACCTGTGGGAGGTCTATTACGGATTGAAGCTGCAGCTGATCCTCTATCTGGATGTGGCTTTATCGGTTTCCCGGCAGGCGGCAAAACCGGCGGGCGTGTTTTATTTCCATGTGGCAGATCCGATGCTTCGGATGGCCAATGCCTTGTCCCTGGACGATACCCGGAGAAAGGAACAGATCCTGAAACAGTTGAAGCTGCAGGGCTTGGTCCTGGAGGATAAGGAAATCGTGGCCATGATGGATCGGGATATTGCCGGCAGTTCTCTGGTCCTGCCGGTCAGGCTCTTGAATTCCGGCGACTTCGATACCCGCTCTTCGATATGTACCGAAGAGGGTTTCACGCGGCTGCGCCGCCATGCCAAAGCCGTTATGAAACAGGCGGCGGATCGGATGCTGGAGGGCGACATTCAGGCGTCACCCTTTATGACCAAGCAGAAAAAAGCCTGTGAGTATTGTGAATTTGTCAGCGTTTGCCGTTTCGATCCATCCATCCCCGGTCACCAGGTCCGCCCTTTGGAGCCTTTGAAGGACGTGCAGGTCTGGCAACGGCTGACTCGTCAGGAGGAACAGAATGAACCGCTGGAATGAAGGACAGGAACAGGCCATCGGCATCCGGGACAAACAAGTCCTGGTTTCAGCTGCGGCGGGAACCGGCAAAACCGCGGTTTTGGTGGAACGTGTGCTGCGCCGGATCCTGGAGGATGAACCGCCTTTGGATATGGACCGGTTTTTGCTGGTGACCTTTACCAACGCAGCGGCCCAGGAGATGAGAGAACGCATCAGCAAAGCCCTCGCCCTTCGTCTTGAGGCGGCGCCGGAGGACCCAAGGATCCAGAAACAGCAGCTTCTGCTGGGCAAAGCGGCCATCTCCACGCTGCACGCCTTCTGCCTGGACCTTGTCCGGCAGCATTATCCGGCCCTGGGCATTGACCCACAAAGCCGTATTCTGAATGATGTGGAGCAGACTTTACTGAAGCAGCAGGTCATGGATGAACTGCTGGAACAGCAATATCTTGAAGAGCAGCCGGAATTCAAAGATTTGGCCTTGCGTTTCGGCGGCGAGAAGGATGACGCACCTTTAAGGGAACGGATCCTCCAGATCTATGAATTTGCGGTCTGCCGTCCGGGCAGTGACCGTTGGCTTGACCGGGCGGCCTCGGTTTTTCTGGATCAACAGCGGGCATTGGAAGCCGGCCAAAAGCTGCAGGTGCCTTTCCTATCCCTTTTGCTGGAGCAAAGCCGGACTCAGGTGCGAAAAGCCGTCACGGAGCTGGAACGGGCAGAGCAGCTGGCCGCCCGTTTCATCCCGCTGAAAGGGTATCTGCCGATGCTGCAGGCTGATCTGGAGCCTTTGGTGGAATTGATCCATATCGAGGAATGGGAGGCTTTCCAGGAAATCTTGACCGGAGGCCGCATCCTCTTCGGACGGATGCCCGGCATATCCACCAAACAAGGAAGCGATGAAGCGGAGGTGGAATACGCCGACAGGCTGCGGGCTCAAAATAAGATCAAAGCCTTGCGGAATGAGGCCAAGGAGCGGATCAAAGTCCTGATGGCCAGTCTGGACGGCTGCACCGGCGATACCATGTCCCGTGAGATGGCCGAATTGGCACCAGCCATGAGCGCGTTGACCGGGCTGGTCAAGAAATTCCGCCAAGACTATGACCAGTCCAAGCGCGAGAAATCGGCGATGGATTTCAATGATATTGAGCATTGGGCTTTGAGGCTGCTGAGGAATGAGGACGGCTCCGCCACCGACCTTGCCCTGGGGTTGAACACACGTTTTTCCGAGATTCTGGTGGACGAGTACCAGGACATCAATCCCATGCAGGAAACGCTGCTGCAAGCCTTGTCTGAAACCGGATGCTTTTTTATGGTGGGGGACATCAAACAGAGCATCTATGGCTTTCGCCAGGCAGAACCGAATCTGTTTCTGGAAAAGTACCATGTTTTCAAAGACAGCGATGCCGGCAGTCTGGTTCGGCTGGAGGAGAATTACCGCAGCAGCAGCCGGCTGATTCAAGGAATCAACGCAATGTTTGATGTCCTGATGAAGCCTGCTTTGGGCGGGATCGATTACCAGACGGAGGGGCGGCTGCGCAGCGGTTTGCCCCCCGCGCCTGAAGAAGCCTGCCTTCATGAAGAATGCCCTCTTGAACTGCACATCCT
>CALMWJ010000192.1 GCA_937873525.1 uncultured Peptococcaceae bacterium
TTTTTTGCGGGCACCCGCAAAATGGGGACGGTGACTTTTTGCGGGCGCCGCAAAAAGTTACCAGCCCCAAGCCCCCAACAAAAAAGCCGTTCTTTCGAACGGCCTGTATCACCATGATTTTTCAGTTCATTGGGCAGCCTATTTGAACTTGCGCTTCCGTGCCGCCTCAGATTTTTTCTTTCTCTTGACGCTGGGTTTCTCGTAATGTTCGCGTTTTCTCACTTCGGACAAAACACCGGACTTCTGACAAGTACGCTTAAAACGGCGCAGTGCGCTATCTAAAGTTTCATTCTTTCCGACTCTAACTTCACTCATCTTGTTACCCCCCCTTCCAGGTCATCGCATGTCCATTTGCAGTAAGGCTTACAAATAAGTTTTCCCGCAAATATCAACATACGGTTTATTATACCGTATAAAACCAACCTGGTCAATCATCAACCGGGAGGCCAATGCAAATTTCGGCCGCCAAGCAGATGAAAATGCAGATGGTCTACCGTCTGCCCTGCCTTTTTGCCGCAATTGCTGACGATCCTGTAACCATCCGTGAGACCTTGCCGAAGTGCTTCCTCGCTCATCACCTTGAGCAGATGACCTAACAGAGGCTGATCCTCTTCCTTCATTTGATTGAGGTTGGGGATGTGCTTCTTGGGGATAAATAGAATGTGGGTCGGGGCTTCAGGATTTATATCTCGGAATGCCAGTATTTGATTGTCCTCATAGACCTTGGTGCTGGGAATTTCACCAGCCACAATTTTGCAGAATAAACAGTCGGACACATGGACACCCCCTTTAGCTGCATCATACCTGGAATCCTTTACACTCGAAAATTATACCATTCCAACGGCAAGCTGGCAAGCGACGCCTCATCGCTTCCTGGTCATTTCGACCATCATGCAGACTGTCATTTCAACCGTCATTTCAATGCAACCAGCTCGGCCTCCCAACTGTCGGGCTTGCAGCCGGCTTCACCGGTGAGCCGGACGGTCCGGAGCTGTCCTTTGATGCCGCCTGCCGGTCCGCCCGCCACCGGCGCCCCTTGTGGGGCGGTTTCCGGGGGCAAGATCAGCGTCACTTCCAGAAAATTGTCGGTATGGCCTGCCCAGATCCCGGGGGCGATCTCCTCCTCCACCAGAACCTCCTGGCAGCGTCCAGCCCATTGCCGGGCATATTGCCAGCTCAGCTTCTCGCCCAAGTCGATCATACGGCGGCTCCGGTCCTGCTTCGTCTGAGGCGAAACCTGTCCCGGCATCTTCGCCGCTTCCGTTCCCGGCCGCTGGGAATAGGCAAAAACATGCAAGCGGGAAAAGCCCATTGCTTCCACAAATTCCAGACATTGCCGGAACTTCTCTTCATCCTCGCCCGGAAAGCCCACCATCACATCCGTGGTCAAGGCAATATCGGGGACCATATGGCGGATTTCCATCACTTTTTGCCGGAAATCCCCGGTGCTGTAGGGGCGGTTCATCCGCTTCAAAATCGCATCCTGCCCGCACTGCAGCGGCAGATGCAGCTGCTTGCACAGATTGGGATAACGCCCGAACAGTTCCAGCAGCGCCCGGGTCGCCTCCATGGGCTCCAGGGACCCTAGACGGAAACGCACCTGGGCCAACT
>CALMWJ010000193.1 GCA_937873525.1 uncultured Peptococcaceae bacterium
AAATCGGCATTTTGGAAGCCAACATCAACCAGCCGGAAGAGGCGGTCATCGAAAGCATTGCGGCCTTTGGTCCGGACCGGGTGGCTTTCTGCTGCTACATCTGGAACATTACCATGGTCAAGAATATGGTGCGTCGGCTTTCCCGGAGCATGCCGGGGTGCGGCGTGCTGTTAGGCGGCCCCGAAGTCTCCTTCAATGCGCCGGAGGTCATGGCGGAGCTTCCCACCGTGGATTATCTGATCTGCGGTGAAGGAGAGGAGCCCTTCCGTCAGCTTTTGCAATGGCTGGAACAAGAGCGGCCGGCTGCTGTGGAACATGCCGGCGCGGAGACGCAAGGATTGGAGCGGATCCCCGGCTTATGTTGCCGAGATCCGGAAATTCCCGGCAAAGTGCGCTGCAATCCGGCGGCAGAGCCTGCCGGCCAGCCGCCCAGTCCCTATTGCGAAGAATATTTCCAGCGTTTGCAGGGCAGGATCGCTTACCTGGAGACCTCCCGGGGCTGTCCTTTTGCCTGTGAATTCTGTCTGTCCGGCCGGCCCGGCAATGTCCGGTTTTTTGACTTGGAGCAAGCGCAGCGCCACATGCTGCAGCTGGCCAATTCCGGGAGCAAAACCATCAAGCTGGTGGACCGCACCTTCAATTGTCATCCGGGACGAACCAAGGAGATCCTCCGCTTCATTTTGGACCGGGCGGGGAAGGAAATTCCCGAGGGGGTGTGCTTCCATTTTGAAGTAGGCGCCGATCTTTTCGATCAGGAAACCCTTGACCTGCTGAAGCAGGCGCCGTCCGGATTGTTTCAAATGGAGGCTGGTTTGCAAACCTTCAATCCGGAAGCTTTGGAAGCGGTCAACCGGCGGACGGATCCGCGGAAGGTCTCAGAAAGCATTTCCCAGATCCTATCCTGCGGCAACATCCATTTGCATCTGGATCTTATTGCCGGTTTGCCCTACGAGGACTTTGCCAGCTTCGGACGTTCCTTCGACCAGGCCTTCGCCCTGCGGCCTCATATGCTGCAGCTAGGGTTCCTGAAGCTGCTTCATGGCAGCGGGCTGCGCCGGCGGAAGGAGCAACTCGGCTATGAATTCTCCGAAGAGCCTCCTTATACGTTTATCCGGACCCCCTGGCTCAGCGAGGAGGAGGCTGGCCGGCTCGAGGTGTGCGAGGACGCTTTGGAACGTCTCTATAACAGCGGCCGGTTCCATAGGACGCTGGCGTACATCTTTTTCTCTGACCCCGGTTTGAGCCCCTTTGACTTCTTCTGCCGTTTCGGGATCCATATGGGCAGCGGCCTGGGGATGCCCTTGGATCGTTATACCGAGGGCTTCTGCGAATATGCCGCCCTTCTGCCGGGAATCGATGCCGTGGTTCTGAGGGATCATCTCGCCTGCGATCGTCTGAGCACCGACAATACCGGACGGCTGCCCCGCTGCCTCCAGATCCAGGACCCTCGACATAAAGAGGTTGCCCGTGTGTTGGCTTGTCTGGAAGAAAAGAGGCCGGCCCCTCCCGGAGCGGGGAAACCTTATGGCTTCGCGCTGCTTTATGGAACCGGCTCTTTGAAGGTTGCCGTGGCCGACTACGGAGAAAAAGATCCGGTCACCGGGCGATACCCGTTGAAGATCAGAACGTGGGAAAGCTTGCTGGGAGAAGCCTCCGGGACGTTATCATAAATGATAATAAATTATCAGCCATGGGAATACCGCCGGAAAGCCTTTGGGCTGGATGGCCGTAAAACAATGAGGTGAAGGGGGCCCAGGACCGGGTTATCATATTTGATAATCCGTGCCTCCGCATTCCGCAGGAAAGCGATGAGCGGAATTGGCACGGAAATTGCTTAAAATATAGTTTTGGTGCGTTATTCTGCGGTTTGCATTGTCATGCCGGAATAATAAAGATATAATTCCAATAAAGGCACCAGATAACAGAATAAAAAACCATCTCGGATGGAACAGATCAAAGGAGGATATTTCAATGTTCAAACCAAGCGGTTCCTGGGTTGCGATCCCTACACCTTTTGATTCTCAAGGTAAAATCGACATCGGCGGATTTGAGACCTTGGTCGATTTTCACATCAAACATGGTACAAATATGCTGTTCTGCATGGGTTCGGCCGGTGAAGTGTCCATGCTGACGGCGGAGGAACGCTACGATACTTTGCCCAAGATGGTGAAAATCTGCAAAGGCCGTATTCCTTGCTTCTTTGGATCCACCTTCCCCACCACGGAAGGGACCGTCAAATTTGCCCAGTACGCAGAAAGCGAAGGGGCGGACGGCCTGGTCTTCACGGCCCCCAATTACCTGCTGCCCCCTCAGTCCGCGGTCAAGGAGTTTATGATGACCGCCATGAAAGCTGTCTCGATTCCGGTGGGCGTCTACAATAACCCCAGCCGGACCGGCGTATTTCTGGAACCGGATACCCTGGAAGCTTTGGCGAATGAGTGCCCTAACTTTGTGGTGGACAAGGAAGCCATGCCCAATGTGAGCCAGCTCTGTGAAGTCAAAATGCGCATCGGGGACCGGGTCAACATCATGTGCTGCGACTTCCCCAAATACTCCATCGTTTTGCCCACCATGGCCGTGGGCGGCAATGGTGCGGCCAACATCGGCGGCAACGTGATTCCTGAAGAAATGGCTCTGATGTCCAAGCCCTGGGACAACATCGAGCAGGTGAACACCTGCCGCGCGCTGTACTTCAAATATTATCCTTTGCTGAAGGCCCTGTACTGGTTCTCCAATCCCATCTGCATCAAGGCTGCGCTCAATCTGATGGGTCTGCCCGGCGGCCGTCTGCGGAAACCTTATCAGGATCTGGAAGGCAAGAAATTGGATGAATTGAAAGCCATCATGAATGATCTGGGTGTTATTGAGAAATACAGTCAGAAATAAGGAGTGTGAAAATGAGCAGATTAGTCGTCATCGGCGGTGTGGCCGCCGGCATGAGCGCTGCCAGCAAGGCGGCCCGGATTGATCCGCAATTGCAGGTTGACGTCTATACGGATGAGGCTTATATTGCTTATTCCGCCTGCAGTCTGCCTTATTATGCCCAGGGCGTGATCAGCGATGAGGAATCTCTGCTGGCGCGCAGCGTTGAAGAATTCAAGGCGCAGGGGGTCGAGGTCCACATCCGCTGTCAGGCCTTGGAGATTCGCCCGGACAGCAAAACCGTACAGATTCGCCATGAAGACGGCCGGGAAACCTGGGAGGCCTATGACAAGCTGGTCATCGCCACCGGGGCCAGCCCCATGGTGCCCTCTTTGGAAGGTGTCCGGCTGCCGGGTGTGTTCACTGTAAAGCATATCAATGATATCCATGCGATCCAAAGCTGGCTTGAGCAAAAGGATATCAAGAAAGCGGTGATTTTCGGCGGCGGTTCCATCGCGGTGGAAATGGCGGAGGCGATGGGCAAGCTGGGGCTGAAGGTGACCATGCTCCAGAGATCCGCGCAGATCCTGTCCTTCATAGACGACGACATGGCGGCGATCGTCCAGGCCGAGCTGGAAAAGCACGGTGTGGAGATCAAATTGAGCACCAAGGTCCTGTCCATTGAAGGCACGGACCGAGTCACCGGCGTGAAGACGGAAAGCGAAACCGTACCGGCGGATCTGGTGATCATGGCGCTGGGGGTAACGCCCAATTCAAAGATCGCAGCCGCGGCGGGCATCGAGCTGGGAGTTCGCGACGCCATCCAGGTGAATGCCCATATGGAAACCAGCCTGCCGGATATTTATGCCGCCGGTGACTGCGCCACCGCTTATCATATGGTGACGGAAAAGGATGCCTACATTCCCCTTGGCACCACCGCCAACAAGCAGGGGCGGCTCGCCGGAGAGAATGCCGCCGGCGTGCCCAGCGAATTCTGGGGCATCGCCGGGACGGTGATCTTTAAGGCGATGGCCTTGGAATGCGCGCGGACGGGCTTGAGCAGCAAGGAAGCCGCTGCCAATGGCTTCGAAACCTGGACCACCAAAATCACGTCCAGCACCAAGGCGTCCGGCTATCCCGGACGGGGACCCATTACGGTCAAATTGATCATCGAAAAGGGAACCAACCGGATCCTGGGCGGCCAGGTGGTGGGCACCACCGGCGCCGGCAAGCGGATCGATGTGCTGGCAGCCGTTGTGCAGATGAAGCTGACCCCCGTGGAAATGTCCCATCTGGATCTGGCCTACGCGCCGCCTTTCAGCCCGGTCTGGGATCCGCTG
>CALMWJ010000194.1 GCA_937873525.1 uncultured Peptococcaceae bacterium
CTGCAGATTGCCGGCATCGAGGATGGTGTCCGTTTTTCCGGGTGCGTACATGCACAGACCTTCTTTCCGAAAAAAAGAATCAACGGACTTCCCAAGAAGCCCATAATAAAAATATTATAACATATTTCAGGGCCGCCGCGATAGAGATGTTTTGGCCTTTGCCCGTCATTTTTGCCGTGGGCTGCTTCAATTCCCGGATATCTTCTGGCCCGGGCCCGCAGGCGATAGGAAAACTGTCAAAATGATTGAGCATAATCCATACAATATGCTATAATAGCTTCAAATCGACAAAATTTTTGTTTCATGTCCGTTCAAAATTGTTAAAAAAATGAGGAGGAATTAATTTGTTTGGCGACGACCCCCTTATAGGGCAGCTGGTGTTTGTGTTTATCCTTACCCTGATCAATGGCTTCTTTTCCATGAGTGAAATCGCGATCATCACCGTCAATGACAACAAGATGCGCCGAATGGCCGACGAAGGCAATCACAAAGCAAGGTATCTTGTGAAATTCATCGAAGAACCTGGACGCTTCTTATCGACGATCCAGGTCGGCGTGACCTTGGCTGGCTTCCTGGCCAGCGCCTTTGCGGCCAATAGTTTCTCGGGAAGGCTGGCTGATTTCATCGTTAAGCATACCGGCTTGACCAATGCCAGCAGCATTGAAAGCACCTGTGTGGTGCTGATCACGCTCATGCTTTCCTACGTCACGCTGGTATTCGGAGAATTGGTTCCAAAACGTATCGGCATGCAGAAGGCGGAACCCATCGCCTTGGCGGTCGGGGGCCTGGTCCAGGCCATCGGAATCGTGATGACCCCGTTTGTTTATGTACTCACCAAGTCCTGCAACGGAGTTTTGAGGCTCCTGGGCTATGACCCGCATGGACAGGAAGAGAATGTCACTGAAGAAGAGATTCGGATGATGGTGGACATCGGCGAGGAGAAAGGCTCCATCGCCGCTGAAGAAAAAGAGATGATCACCAATGTTTTTGAATTTGGCAACAAAGAGGCCGGCGATGCGATGACCCATCGTACCGACATGGCCATGCTTTGGATCGATGAAGAGCCTGAGGTGATCAGACAGGAGATTTTTGAAACGGGCTTTACCCGTTATCCGGTATATGACGAAGACGCCGATGACATCGTCGGTTTGTTGCATGTCCGCGACTATCTGTACAATTTGCTGCAGGATAATCCAAAAACCCTGAGGGAGATGCTCCGTCCGGCCTATTTTGTACCGGAACAGGTTCCGATGGATGTGCTTTTCCGGGATATGCAGCAGAAAAAGATCCATCTGGCCGTGGTGCTGGACGAATACGGCGGGACCCGGGGATTGGTTTCCATGGAAGATCTGCTGGAAGAGATCGTCGGGAACATTTACGATGAATATGACGATGCGCCGGAGGTCATCCAGAAGATCGATGACCATACCTGGCGGATGCCGGGCAGCGCCAATGTGGCCCAGCTGAAATCCCTCTTTGGCGTTTCCCTTCCCCATGCGGAATTCGACACCCTGGGCGGATTGGTCTTCAGCCAGTTGCGGTCGATTCCCGAGGATGGGACCCAACCGCTCATCGAAGCCTTCGGGCTGAGGGTCCAGGTTCAGGAGATCGAGGACCGCCGTGTGGAATGGGCCTTGGTTTCCCGCATCGAAGACAACCCGGCCGAGGCGCAGGCTGCGGCAGAGCAAACCTACATGAGTGAAGT
Organism: uncultured Peptococcaceae bacterium; assembly: GCA_937873525.1. Lineage (GTDB taxonomy): Bacteria > Bacillota > Peptococcia > DRI-13 > UBA5745 > UBA5745. The sequence continues at coordinate 1,706 of CALMWJ010000194.1, forward strand.
GTCCAACCGGGAATAAACGGTTTGGGAACCCGGCAATTGATGATTGCCGGGTTTTCTGCATTTTACGAGCCGGGAACATCGTCTTCACAGACTGGACACAAAGGCTCTTTATAATATAATTATCGTGCAAGATCCTATCAATTCCGGCCGTCCGACACACAGGGCGGCCTTGCAGCAGAGGTGAATTCGAATGGAAGGCATCAAGATCCTTGTCGTGGATGACGAAAGCCGTATGCGCAAACTGATCCATGACTATCTGGAGGCAAGCGGCGTTCAGATCCTGGAGGCGGCGGACGGACAGGCCGCCCTGGATATCTTTTTCGGTGTAAAGCATATCGACCTGGTGATTCTGGATGTGATGATGCCCAGGCTGGACGGCTGGCAGGTCTGCCAGGAGATCCGGAAAGTCTCCACGGTGCCGATCATTATGCTGACTGCCCGGGGCGAAGAACGGGACGAACTGAGGGGCTTCGATCTGGGGGTTGACGAGTACATCGCCAAACCCTTCAGCCCAAAGATTCTGGTGGCGCGGGTCGAAGCGCTGATCCGCCGCAGTCAGGGCCGCCAAACCGGACAGACCCTGAAGTGCGGCGATTTGGTGGTGGACCGGGAAGGACGCAAAGTCCTGGTGGAGGACCAGCCCATCGAGCTCAGCTACAAAGAATATGAATTGCTGAATTTTCTGCTGGACAACCGCGGGATTGCATTGTCACGGGAAAAGATCCTGAATCAGGTTTGGGACTACGATTATTACGGCGATACCCGGACCATCGATACCCATATCAAAAAGCTCCGCCAAAAACTGGGCAGCTGCGGCGATTATATCCAGACCGTCCGCAACATCGGCTATAAATTCGAGGTCCATCCATGAAAAAATCGATCCGAACCCGTCTCAATGGATTTATGGCGCTGCTGGTGGTCATCGTGGTCCTGCTGGTGGGGCTGATGAACAGCGTGTTCCTTGAGCGCTTCTATGTCTACAGCAAAAACAAGGCGCTGGTCCAGAACTATTGGACGATCAATCATCTGTTCAGCACCAACAGCGAGGCCCTTGAGCTCGAGCTGGAGAAGCTGCAGCTGAACCGGGGCATGCAGCTGGTCATCTTTGATGAAAATTTGGATGCCGTTTTCTTTACCTGGCAGGATACGCTGCGGGTCGGCGGCCGGCAGTTCCTGATTCCGGGCATTCCCGGGCTGAGCGAGTTTATGGCCCGATACGGGCAAGGCGCTGCCTATGAGATCCATCGCAATTATGACGACCGTTTGAAATCGGAATACATCGACCTGCTTGGCCGCATGGACAATGGCTATTATGTGCTGATGCGCAGCCCTTTGCAGTCCATTACCGAGAGCGTGTCGGTCGCCAACCGGTTTCTTCTGTGGACCGGTCTGGCCAGCATTCTCCTGGCAGTTTGGATCAGCAGTCTTTTTTCCAGACAGATCGCCCAGCCGATCAAAGAACTGAACCAAATCGCCAAAGCCATGGCAGGCTTGGATTTCAGCAAGAAATATGAGGTCAAGGTCGAGGATGAGATCGGTTCTCTGGGGGTCAGCATCAACACCCTTTCCGAAAAATTGCAGCAGACCATCGAGGAACTGAAACAGAAAAACATCCAGCTGGAAAATGATTACCAATATATCTCAAAGGTGGATGCGAAGCGCAAAGAGTTCCTGTCCAGCGTTTCCCATGAGCTAAAAACCCCCATTGCCCTGATCCAGGGTTATGCGGAAGCGCTTCAGGAGAAGGTTGTCCAGAAAGAGGAAGATAAGGAATATTATTACCATGTGATCATGGATGAAGCGGATCGCATGAACGCGCTGGTACGTAAATTGATGGCACTCAATAATCTGGAAGCGGGCCATGACGAACTCATTTTGGAGAAGTTCGACCTGGTGGCCACGGTCAAGTCCGTTCTGAAAAGGGGGCAGCTGCTGGCGGCTGATCCGCAGCCGGAGTTCGAACTGGACGCCCCGCCGGAAGCCTGGGTCGATGCGGATGAGTTCCTGATTGAGGAAGTTATATTTAATTATCTGACCAACGCGCTTCATTATGTGGACAGCGCCCACCGGATCCGTGTGACGCTCCGGGCGGCGGAAGCCAAGGTCAGAGTCACTGTATTCAATACAGGACCTCACTTGTCGGATGAGGATCTGGAGCGGGTTTGGGAGAGCTTTTATAAAGCGGACAAATCCCGCTGCCGGGAGTACGGCGGAAGCGGTCTGGGGCTGGCCGTGGTCAAAGCGGTGATGGAACGGCACGGGGCGGCTTACGGGGTTCAAAACCGGGATCGGGGCGTTGAGTTCTGGTTTGAGCTGCCGCTGGTCCAAGAACCTGAATAAATATGGCAAAGCGTTGGGCGGCGCCCCTTTAGGCTGGGGCGCCGCGACATTGCCGCCCAAAAGGGTCTGGGATAAACTGTAAATAATCAGAAAAATCAAAAAATACTTGTCGCAGATTCGATCCGAATGGTATAATCGAAATGCCCCCCTCGAGAGGG
>CALMWJ010000195.1 GCA_937873525.1 uncultured Peptococcaceae bacterium
GCGCCATCCCCGAAGAGGATGCAGATGCCGCGGTCGTTCCAGTCCACCAGGCGGCTCATGGCCTCCGCACAGACCAGCAGGATCTTTTCCGCCCGGCCGGTTTCAAGATAAGCGGCGGCGATATCCAACCCGTAGATGAAGCCGGTGCAGGCGCTGTTGATATCAAAGGCGGGACAATGGGCGCCGATCCGCGCTTGGACCTGGCAGGCCATCGAAGGGGTGACCATATCGCCCTGCAGGGTGGGACAAATCAGCAGATCCAGATCCTCCGGCTTGATCTGTGCGTCATCCAAGGCCTTCATGGCGGCTTCCGATGCGAGATCCGTCAGGGTTTCTTCGGTACAGACCCGCCGTTCCCGGATGCCGGTCCGGCTCCGGATCCATTCATCGTTTGTTTCCAAAAAGTGGGCAATGTCGTCATTGGCAACCGTCCGCACCGGCACAGCACTGCCGGTGCCTATGATTTTCAGATTCATCGGTGTTCCTTTCCGGAGATCTTCAGGGCGAACCGTGCCCTTCTCCCCGCTATGCTTATCGTATCGATTGTCGTTTTCCCATGATGTCGATTTTCCGGTTGAAAAAGGCATTGAGGTTGCGCATGCCGGTCAGAAGCACCTTTTTTTCTTCGTCGCCGATCGTTCCGGATACGGAACGCACCATTTGCTCGTGAAAATAGCGATGAGCCGTATTGATGCGCTTGCCCTGACGGGTCAGCACCACATGGATGACCCGGCCGTCTTTGACACTCCTCAATTTCTGAACGTAGCCTTTCCGGACCATTTTGTTGATGGCAACGGTCACGGAGGGCAGCGTGATCTCCAGCTTCTGGGCAATGTCGCTGATGGTCAGCCCCAAGCCGCCGCCTTTGCTGATGGCATCCAGCATATGCAGTTCACTGATGCTCAGGTCGATCTGATCCTCTACACTTTTGAGGATCAATTCTTCAAGCTTCATGACCGACCGGAAGACGCCTACCAGCAGATCATTCAATTCAGAAGAAAATTCGTCGGTCATGTTCGTCACCTTGCCGCTCATAAATTACTTAGATAGACTAACAAACTAAATATACAGAGAAACCCGATTCTTGTCAAGCATCACCTTGTCCATGGATCGGGCTCATCCCTTTTCAGGGCTTTTCCTCGAGACATTCCGCCAGCACCTGGATCAGGCGCTGGTTTTCCTCGCGCCGCCGGACGGCAACGCGGTAATCGTGTTCATCCAAACCCACATAATTGCCGCAGCGCCGGATGAGGATGCCCCGTGCTTGCGCCGCATCGCCCAGATCCTGCGGCTGGTCGCTGTGCAGCAGCAGATAGTTGGCAGCGCCTTCACAGACCCAAAAGCCCAGCTTGCGCAAAGCCCCGGTCAGCCACTGCCGTTCTTCCGCAATATAAGCTCTCGATCTTTCGAGAAATTTATCTTCCAGCAAGGCCGCCAGCCCCGCCGCAAGCGCCGGCACGGAAACCGCCCAGGGAGGGCCGGAAGCGGCCATGCGCTCCAGCAGCTCCGAATCGCCGCACAGACCGTAGCCCAGCCGAAGGCCCGGCATGGCGAAGCTTTTGGTAAATGCTCTTAGCAGAAAAAGGCGCGGAAAACTCCGGATCCTGCCGGTAAGCGGCTTCCCCTGTGTGCAGAGGTCGAGGAAGCACTCGTCCACCGCGATAAATATCCCCGATCGACGGCAATGCTCCAAGATCCTGTCCATGATCGTTTCCTCGATCAAGCGGCCGCTGGGGTTGTTGGGGGTGCACAGCCACAGCAGATCGATATCCGGCGTCAGCTGGTCCAGCAGCGCATCGGTCACGTCAAAGTGATTCTCCCGCCGAAGCCGGTGGTACTGCACGTCGCACCCGGCGGCCCGGAGAGCGCTTTCATATTCCGAGAAGGTGGGCGCCAAAACCACCGCCCGCTTCGGCTTCAGGGCCAGGGCCAGCCGAAAGATCAGGTCGGCGGCACCGTTGCCGCACAGGATGTTCCGGGCTTCGACCCCTTCCTTTTCAGCAATGGCCTGCCGCAGCCGGCGGCAATGGGGATCCGGGTAATGCACCGTGTCACGGATCGACTCCCGGGCGGCCCGGGCCACTCCTTCCGGCATCCCCAGCGGATTGATATTGGCTGAAAAATCCAGGATCTCTCCTGAATAATAGGCCTTGGCGGTTTCGATGTCCCCGCCGTGTCCATATTTGATCATCGGTTGCCTCCTGCCGAGTCCGGCAATGGTTTAAAACAGCTGCAGGCGCTGACAAACGTTGCGGCCGCTTCGGGACAGCCGCAGAGATATAAATGAGGGAAGCCGGCATAGAGGGCGCTGCTGCTGTAGCCGCACGTCCAGCGGCCTGGCCGTTCCGGTTTTTCCCCCATGAACCCATGCCCTTCGGCTTCGCTTTTCCAGTAATGGAATTCATGGGCAGCCAGCTGGCGCCCCTTCGGCCCCAAGACGCCATCCTCCAGCGCGGTCAGCGTCATATAGCCGAAACGCTGCAGCCGGTTGGTCCGGCGGACTGCGGCCGGAATCACGCCGGCCATGGGGTGCATCGCTCCGTCGCTGCCTTCGATCTGCTCATGCAGGTACATGAAGCCGCCGCATTCGGCGATGCAGGGCATTCCCTGCAGAATGGCCTGCTTGATGGCTTGCCGCATGGCCGTGTTGGCAGACAGGGCCACCCCGTGGATCTCCGGATAGCCGCCGCCTAAAAGAATGCCCCGGCAGCCCTCCGGCAGCTGTGAATCCTCCAGAGGTGAAAACTCAACCAGCCGGGCCCCCAGTTTTTCAAGGAGGCTCAAGGTATCGGCATAATAGAAACAAAAGGCCAGGTCCTTGGCCACGGCGATCACCGGTTTTCCGGCCACCGGCTCAGGCAGGGGCAAGACCTCATCCAGCAGCGGAGGCGCTTGCCGGGCTAAATCCAGGATCCGGTCCAGGTCGATGGTTTTTTCCGCCTGGATGGCCAAAGCCTCCAGTCGCGCTTGAAGGTCATGGATCTCCGCAGCCGTGACCAGCCCCAGATGGCGGCTCTCGATGGTGCTTTGGGGTAGATTCGGCAAATAACCCAGCACCAGCAGTCCGGTTTCTCGTTCGATGCCCTCTTTGAGCATCGGATAATACTCAGGATAGGCTTGGTTGATGATGACGCCCTGGATGTTGCTGTCCGGCCGCAGCAGCTGCATCCCGCGGATCTCAGCAGCCAGAGACAGCATCTGCTCGTTCCCGCGGACCGCCAGGATCACCGGGGTTTCCGTACAGCGGGCCAGATGATAGCTGCTGGCTTTGGTGCTCATGTCCACGCCGTCATAAAAGCCCATGGCGCCTTCGATCACGGCCAGAGAACTGCCGGCACCGTTTTCCCAAAGCAGACTGCGCGCCAAACCTTCACTCCCCAAGAACAGGTCTAGATTCCGCGATTTGGCGCCTGTTACGGCGCTATGGAACATGGGATCGATATAATCCGGGCCGCTTTTGAACACCGCCGGCTGCAGACCCCGCCGGATCAAGGCTTTCAGCAGCGCGCAGGTGACGGTGGTTTTGCCGCGGCCACTGCCGGGCGCGGTGATCATCAGTCTGGGAAGTACATGGTCCATAGGATGACTCCTCTTTTTCTTGATTCCGGCAGGGCAATAAAAAAACGCCGGTCGGTGAGACAGGCGCTGTAGATTCGATGGAAAACCACCCGGATCGAGGACTTGGCCCTATACCGGGTCCGGAGACCCTCCTGCCCAGGGCTCGCGGCGACACCGTTGACGGCAGGTCTCCTGACTTAAGAATCATCCTCAAAATCGCCTTCCCGGATCGCTCCAGTGGCTGCACTAATGCCAGACATCATCCTTTGATGGGTTCGCCCAAGGCTTCGCGCTTGATTTCTTGTCCTCTAATACAGTAAAGGTCGCTGTGCAGGATTCCCACCTGCTTTCCTTTTCATGGGCAATGCGCTGCGACGCGCCCTGCCCAGCCGTAAACTGAATGAAGTTGTAGCTCCATACTATGACAATAAAGAGGGGTTGTCAAGAAGTGGGGTCGAAAGAGGATGAGGGACAGAGCTGAAGCTCTGTCCCTCGGAGAGTTGCGTTGGGGGTCGGACCTGGGGTAAAAAGTGGATGGGGGACAGAGCTGAAGCTCTGTCCCCCGAAGGAGTTGCGCTGCGGGTCCGGCCTGGGGTCGAAAGTGGATGGGGGACGGAGCTGAAGCTCCGTCCCCCGGAAAAGGCGCGCTGCGGGTCCGACCACCGAAGCGAAGGGGACAGAGCTTCAGCTCTGTCCCCTTTCATTTATGTCTTCCGGCGCCGCCGCCGCGGGTGCCGCCGCCGCCGCCAAAACCGCCGCCCCGGGAACTGCCTCCAAAACCGCCAAATCCCCCAAAACCTCCGGAGGATCTGCGCCCGGCGCCGCCGCCCCGGGAACTGCCGCCGCCGCCGCTGCTGCGAGGACGGCTTCCGCTGCTGCTGCCGGAGCCTTTGCTGCGGCTGCTGCGGCCAGCGCCGCTGGTCAG
>CALMWJ010000196.1 GCA_937873525.1 uncultured Peptococcaceae bacterium
CGGCCCTTGCGGCCAAGGCCCATCGCAACGTGGCCATGGTGTCCAGCGGAGATGCAGGAATTTATGGCATGGCAGCTCTGATGATCGAGGTCTGTGAGGAAATGGGCATCGATGAGGAGATCCGGGTCGTTCCGGGGATCACGGCAGCCAATTCCGCGGCGGCGGTATTAGGCGCCCCGCTTACCCATGATTTCGCCGTCGTTTCCCTCAGCAACCTTCTGACACCCTGGGAAGCCATCGAGGCGCGGCTGGATTTGGCATCCAAGGCCGGGTTCGTCCTGGTGCTTTATAATCCCTCCAGTAAAAAGAGGGCGGATTTCTTAAAAAAAGCCTGTGAAATCATCATGAAAAACCAAAGCGGGGAGACCATGTGCGGCTATGTTAAAAACATCGGACGGGCAGGCCAAGCGCATAAGATCCTGACTCTGAAGGAATTGAAGGACGAAACGGTGGACATGTTCACAACGGTCGTCATCGGGAATTCCACCACCCGCGTCATCAATGGGAAACTTGTAACACCCAGAGGGTACAGAATGTAAGGCAGGTAGAGCGAATTGAAAAGAGCAATTGTATTTGCGGGGACAAACGAGGGAAGGAGGCTCAGCACCTTTTTAGCAAAAAAGGGCGTTGAGGTCTTGGCGGTGGTTGCCACCGAATACGGTTCCCTGGTGATGCCGGAGCTTCCTTTCTTAACCGTTCAGGAAGGAAGGCTTTCCCTGGAACAGATCACAGAGCTGGTGGGGCAATATGATTCGATTGTGGATGCGACCCATCCCTATGCCAGAGTCATCTCCGATAATATTGCCGAGGCGGCAAAACAATGCGGGAAAACGGCCATCCGGCTTGTGAGGCCTTCCTTGGCCTATGAGGATGTCCTGGGGTTTTCCAGCATCCCAGAGGCCTGCGCCTATCTGAACGGTACCACCGGACATATTCTGGCGACCACCGGAAGCAAGGAACTTTTGCCTTTTTCCTCCATCGAAAACTATAGGGAAAGGGTTTTCATCCGGGTTCTAGCGACGGCAGAAGCGATCCAGGCTTGCACACAGGCGGGCTTTCCTGCGACCAACATCCTCTGCATGCAGGGACCCTTCACTGAAGCCATGAACCTGGCCACCATGGAGCAGATCGATGCGAAATACCTGCTCACCAAGGATACCGGCCTAAGCGGCGGGTTTCAAGAGAAGCTGTCGGCGGCCCGGGCAAGAGGAGTAAACGTCGTCTTGGTGGG
>CALMWJ010000197.1 GCA_937873525.1 uncultured Peptococcaceae bacterium
AACTCAAGATCAGAAAAATCGTGACCAATGTTGAAGAAGTCCGCTTTGAAGGCTTTAAAGAACTGGAAAAGCCCCTCAAGAAAGTCTCGGTGGCAGCCGTCATCAAGAATCCCTTTGTGGGACAGTATGCCGAAGACCTGAGCGTTTTGACGGATATCGGTGAGTTCCTGGGCGGCCAGCTGAGCAAAATCGCTGTGGAAGCCCTGGGCGGAAATCCGATCCACAGCTACGGCAAAGGCGCCATCGTCGGCGAAAACGGTGAACTGGAACACTGCGCTGCGATCCTGCATCCTAAATTGGGCAAGCCCATGCGTGAGGCCATCGGCGGCGGTAAAGCCATCATTCCTTCCGCAAAAAAGGCCGGCGCTCCCGGAACCGCGCTGGACGTTCCTCTTCATTACAAAGATGCGGCTTTCGTGCGCACCCATTATGATGCCATGGAAGTCCGGATCAGCGACGCTCCCAAAGCCGATGAAATCGTGGTGGCGCTGGCCTTCACGGACGGCGGACGTCCCCATGCCCGCATTGGCGGTCTGCAAATCAGCGAAATCAAAGGCGAAGATGGCCTGCGGTAAGCAATAACGCAACCATGATCGACCGTTCCGGAGGGCGGGGGGATGCCCCGTCCCTCCGGAACAAAATTATAGAATAGGATGGAAATCATGATGAAAATTGGTTTTATCGGAGTTGGCGCCATGGGTAAACCAATGGCAAGAAACCTTTTGAAAGCAGGCTACGCTGTGTATGTTTTTGACCTGATGCCTGCCAATGTCCAGGAACTGCAGGGTGAAGGCGCCATCGCATGCACCTCCGGCACGGATGTCGCATCCAAGGCGGATATGGTGGTGACCTCTCTTCCCAACGCAAAGATCGTTGAAGCGGTCATGACCGGACCCAGCGGCGTGATCGCCAGCTGCAAGCCCGGTACGGTGATCATGGATATGAGCAGCGTAGCTCCCGCCACCACCAAGCAAATGGCTAAAATCGCAAGCGAATGCGGCGTGAAATACATTGACGCGCCGGTCAGCGGCGGTGTTGCAGGCGCTCAGGCAGGCACCCTTACCATCATGGTGGGCAGTGATGCGGAAACCTTCGAAAAGATTTCCCCTGTGCTGAATGTGCTTGGCAAAAACATTTACCATGTGGGCGACGCCGGATCCGGCGACGCCATTAAAATTGTCAACAACCTGCTCTTAGGATGCAATATGGCGGCTTTGGCCGAGGCCTTGGTTCTGGGCGTCAAATGCGGACTGGCTCCCGAAAAAATGAACGAGGTCATCAAAGTAAGCTCCGGCCGCAGTTATGCTTTTGAAGCAAAGTACGAGAAGTTCATTCTGGCGGATGCCTTTGAAGGCGGGTTTGCAGTGGATCTGCAGCACAAAGATCTGGGACTGGCTCTGGATGCCGGCAAAGATGTGAACGTGCCCCTGCCGATCACTGCCGCCGCAACACAGGTTTTTGAAGCTGCCCGGGCCAAAGGACTCAACCGACAGGATATGTCCGCCATCATCAAGGTGTGGGAAGATCTGACCGGCGTTCAGGTGCGCAGCAGTGAAAAGCTGGATTAGAGGACTGGCTTCAGATGCAAAAAACAGGTTTTGTAATCATCTATGATCTTGAGGAATAGGGGGGTCATTCGAAAATGAAAGAATTCAGCTTTTTTTCACCGGGAACCCTGGATGAAGCACTGAGCTTGCTGAGCCAGCATAAAGACAGTGTTTCAGTAATTGCCGGCGGCACCGACATCGTTCTGGAATTGAATGAGCGGGCCCACACTGCACAAGCCGTTGTGGATATCAGTAAAATCAAGGATCTGCGTTATGTGAAGGTCGTGGATGGTGTTGTCAGGATCGGCGCGCTGTCCACCTTTACCGATCTGGAGAATGACCCTTATATCAGGGATCATGTGAAATCGCTTTACTCAGCATGCTATTATGTCGGATCTCCCCAGATTCGCAACCTGGGCACCATCGGCGGCAATGTGGCCAATGCTTCGGTGGCCGGTGACACACCAACGGCCTTGATTTCTCTGGATGCCACCGTTGTCCTGCGCAGCGCCGCAGGCAAACGGGAAATGAAAATCACCGACTTCTACAGCGGCGCCGGAAAAACCCAATTGGAGAAGGATGAGCTGCTGACAGAAATCTATTTCGATGCGCCCACGGAAAACATGGCGACTGCCTATACCAAATTAGGCAAACGGAAAGCCTTGGTGATCGTGGTCATCGGGCTGGCAGTCCTGCTGGAAAGGGATTGCAACAACATCTGCAGCAAAGCCCAGGTGGTGATCGGGGCGGTCGCCCGTTATCCCAAACGTCTTCCTTCCATTGAACATTATCTGGTGGGCAAGCCGATCACCAAAGAAACCTTCGAAGGCTGCCGGGATATGTTCTCGCAAATTGTTTACGACATGATTCCAACCCGCGCTTCGGTGGGCTACAAAAAAGAGAGCGTCAAAGGGGTTGCAAACAAAACATTTAACAGCATTCTCAAGGATTTCAGCCTGAGTGGAGGGGAGGAGTAGACCATGGAAAAAATCAGGGTTTCCTTTAATTTGAACAACGAGGATGTCACGATTGAAACCTTTCCGAATAAACGTGTGGTGGATATGCTGCGGGAAGACTTCGGCTGCACCAGCGTCAAGGAAGGCTGCGGCGAAGGCGAATGCGGTGCCTGTACGGTAATCCGCAATGGCGAACCGGTCACATCCTGCACCATGCTGGCCGGCCAGGTGGCCGGGGACCGGATCGTGACCTTGGAAGGCCTTTCCAAGAACGGGGAACTGGATATTCTTCAAAAAACCTTCATGGAGGCCGGTGCGGTCCAGTGCGGGTTCTGCACGCCCGGCATGATCTTGTCCGCCAAAGCGCTGCTCATGAAGAATCCCCACCCCACCCGGGAAGAAATCCGTAGAGCCCTTTCGGGAAATCTCTGCCGGTGCACCGGATACACGAAAATCATCAAAGCCGTTGAAATGGCGATCGAAGAATAACCCGAAAGGAGAAAAACCATGAGCGATCGAGACTTTACTGTGATAGGGCAAAGCGTGATCCGTAAAGAAGCTTTAAGCAAGGTCTTGGGGGAAGCAAAATTCGCCGCGGACTACAAGTTTGACGGAATGCTGTATGGCGGTGTTTTCCGCAGTACGGTCCCCCATGCCGCCATTAAACGCTTTGATGCCAGCAAAGCCCTGGCCCTGCCCGGCGTTGCCTGTGTTCTGACCGCTAAAGACATTCCTGGAAAAAACAAAACCGGCATTATCATCAAGGACGAACCTTGCCTGGTGGACGATAAAGTCCGCCGCGTAGGGGATGCCATTGCCCTGGTGGCTGCGGATACCCCTGAGCGGGTCCATGAAGCCCTGGATCTGATGGAAATCGAATATGATTTGCTGGAGCCCATTTTCACCATCGAACGGGCCTTGGAAGAGGATTCTCCGAAAATCCATGGTACGACCAACATCCATGCCAAAAAGCATCTGGAATGCGGCGATGTGGATGCGGCCTTTGCCAAGTGTGATGTCATTGTTGAAAATACCTACAGCACACAGATGCTGAGCCATATGTTCATCGAGCCGGATGCGGGGGTTGCCACTTACAAGGACAAAATCATTACAGTCTACGCTTCTACACAAAACCCGCATTATGACCGATCGGATGTAGCCGGCGTGCTGGGGCTTCCCAGCAACCGTGTGCGGATCGTGCAAGTCACCACAGGCGGCGGCTTTGGCGGGAAACTGGATATTTCAGTCCAGTGCCATATCGCCCTGCTGGCCTACCATATCGGAAAGCCGGTCAAGATGGTCCGCAGCCGGACAGAATCCACCATTGTGTCGGCTAAAAGGCATCCGATGACGATGCGGGCAAAAACCGGCGCCACCAAGGACGGCAAGATCCAGGCGGTGGAAGTCTTTATGACCGGCGATACCGGGGCCTACGCCTCCTACGGACCGGCGGTGATCACCCGGGCGGTGGTCCACTGCATGGGTCCCTATGAGGTTCCCAATGTCCGGGTGGACGCCGTGTTTGTCTATACCAACAATCCTATGTCTGGTGCTATGCGCGGTTTCGGCGTGCCGCAGGCGGCCTACTGCCATGAGGGTCAGATGAATGCCATTGCAAAAGAACTGAAAATGGACCCCATCGAGCTGCGCTTATTGAACGCACATCGAATCGGGACCACCATTGCCACCGGGCAGGTCCTGACCGACAGCGTTGGCTTTAAGGAAACCTTGCTGGCGGCTGCGGCGAAGGCCAAAGAGGTAATGTAAACCATGATGCGGAGGGAAATGATATGAAAAAAAGAGGCAGAGGCGTCGCCAGCATGTGGTACGGCATCGGCAATACCGGCCTTCCGAATCCGGCAGCGGCGTTTATTGAAGTCCTGAGCGACACCTCAGTCAACCTGATGGTGGGCTGTGCGGACATCGGTCAGGGATCGACTACGGCGATGGCCCAGATCGCGGCGGAAGAATTGGGACTGGACTATGAAGACATCCATGTAACGTCAGCGGATACCATGGTCACTCCGGAAGGCGGTGCAACATCGGCCAGCCGTCAGACCTTAATTTCCGGCAATGCCACGAAGCTTGCGGCCCGTCAGGCAAAAGGAACGCTGGCAGAGGTGGCCTCCGGATTCCTGAATGTTCCGGAGGAAGATCTGATTTTCAGAAACCGTGAAATCTACAGCTGCAAAGACAATTCCGTGAGAATGACTTACAAGGAACTCATGGCGGAGATGAAGAAGCATGGACGCCTGGCGGTCGGTGCCGGCGCCTACAATCCCAAAACAACCTATCTTGATCCCCAGACCATGGCGGGTATTCCCTATGAAGTTTATTCTTATGCGACAACCATCGCCGAGGTAGAGGTGGACACGGAAACCGGCGAGGTGGAAGTCCTCAAAGTGGTTTCAGCCCACGATGTGGGGCGTTCGATCAACGACGTCATGGTCGAAGGCCAGATCGAGGGCGGTGTGGTCATGGGCGAAGGCTTCGCGGTTTTCGAAAAAGTCGAATATTCCAATGGCGTGATCAAAAATCCGATTTTTTCAAAATACCTGATTCCTACAGCAATGGACGCACCGGATATCTATTCGGTGGTCGTTGAATGTGAAGGTGAATGCGGGGCCTACGGCGCCAAAGGCGTCGGCGAGCCTGCTTTGATCCCCAGCATCCCGGCGATAGCCGCCGCGGTTGAAGATGCTATTGGTGTCCATTTTACCAGCCTTCCGATCACCCCGACGGATGTGCTGCGTGAACTGGATAAACAGAAAGAGAGGTGATCATTCAGACCCGATGGGTCTGAGGCTGTCAAGGGATTCCAAATAATTACAAGGAGGGTGTAATTAATGTCGGAAACAACAGCAAACAATCAAAGTTCATTTTCAAAATTCCTTAAGAGGAAAGACATCGAATTCACTGCGAAGCGGTATGGTATTGACGCGCTTGGTGCTATGGCACTCGGTCTTTTTGCATCGTTATTGATCGGTACGATCATTAAAACCCTGGGTCAGCAATTAGGTATGGAAATTCTGGTTCAAATCGGCACCTATGCGTCCGCAGGAACCGGACCCGCAATGGCCGTCGCCATCGCGTGGGCTCTGAAAGCTCCGCCTTTCGTCTTGTTTTCCATGGTGGCTGTAGGCGGCGCGGCAAATTCTTTGGGCGGTGCCGGCGGACCTTTATCTGTTCTGGTTATAGCCTGTATCGCAACGGAAATCGGCAAAATGGTTTCTAAAGAAACGAAAGTGGACCTGATTGTAACACCCTTTGTAACCATTACCGTGGGTGTTCTCCTCTCCATGTGGCTGGCTCCCCCCATTGGGGCGGCCGCCGCTGCCACAGGCCAGCTGATCATGTGGGCGACGGAAATGCAGCCGTTCCTCATGGGCATCCTGGTGGCCACCATCGTCGGCATTGCTTTGACGCTTCCCATCAGCTCCGCGGCCATCTGCGCTGCGCTGGGTCTGGTCGGTTTGGCCGGCGGCGCTGCTGTTGCGGGCTGCTGTGCACAGATGGTTGGTTTTGCGGTCATGAGCTTCCCCGACAACAAATGGGGTGGCTTGGTTGCGCAAGGGATCGGTACCTCCATGCTTCAAGTGCCC
>CALMWJ010000198.1 GCA_937873525.1 uncultured Peptococcaceae bacterium
AGCCCCGGAGCTGGCGCCTGTCCGGGAACTTCAGGAGGAGATCCGGAACGCCCAGGACCAGGTCATGGATTTTGCATGGCGGGTCCACCAGGGCTTGATCCCGGGGCAAACCGGTCAGAAATTCAGACATATTCTGATCATCGGGATCGGAGGATCTCATCTGGGACCCTATTTTCTCTCAGAGGCTTTGTGGCAGAAGGAAAATCCTTGCACCCTGCACTTTATTAACAATACGGATCCGGATGGAATCGACCGCATCATGGACCTTTTGGAGGAAAAACTTGCGGCAACGCTGACGGTGGTGATTTCAAAGAGCGGCACAACGGTTGAAACCAGAAACAGCATGGAGGAAGTTCGAATCTTCTATGGCAGACAGGGATTGGATTTTACCCGGCAAGCCGTTTGCATCACCCGGAAAGACAGCATGCTGGATGAAATGAGCAAAGCCGAGGGCTGGCTGGCTTCTTTCCCAATGTGGGATTGGGTGGGCGGCCGAACCTCGCTCTTTTCTCCTGCAGGCCTTCTGCCCTTGGCACTCCAAGGCATCAATGTCCGGGAATTGCTGGAAGGGGCCTGTCAATGCGATGCTTTGACGCGATGCCGGGATACAAGAAAAAACCCTGCAGCCTTGATGGCCTTGATGTGGTACACCCGCACCAAAGGCCGGGGCGGACAGCACATGGTGATCCTTCCCTATAAAGACCGGCTGGAGCTGTTGGGGAAGTATCTGCAGCAGCTGGTGATGGAATCTCTGGGCAAGGAAAAGGATCTTGAGGGAACAACCGTTTGCCAGGGAATCACTGTCTATGGCAACAAGGGTACAGCCGACCAGCATGCCTTTATGCAGCAGCTGCTGGAAGGTCCCAATGATTTCTTTGTCCAGTTTATTGAGGTGCTGAAAGACAGGAAGGACCCTTCCCCGAAAATTGCGGAAGACAGCAGCAGCGGCGATTATCTGCAGGCCTTTATGATTGGGACGAGAAATGCCCTTTCTCAGAGAGGCAGAGAATCCATGACCTTGACGATCCCGGATACTTCACCGAAAAGTCTGGGTGCGCTGATTGCCTTGTTTGAACGGACCGTCAGTCTATATGCGCAGCTGATCCACATCAACGCCTATCATCAACCGGCAGTGGAGCTCGGCAAAAAGGGCGCCCATGAAGTGATCCGCTTGAAAAATCAAGCGCTGGCAGCCCTTAGAACCCGAAAGGAACCAAGCTGCTCTCTGGAAGCGTTGGCCCAGACGATTGAGGACAGCGCCGGGAGCGTTAAAAATTCCGTGGATAAGGATGTCCTCTTTCAAATTCTCCAGCATTTAGCGGTGAACCCTTATCAGGACGAAAGGATCTTCCTTGAAATCGGAGAAGGTCCATTGGATCAATCAAGAGTCCGTTGGATAAATAACGAGAAGGCAGGAGCCTTGCATCAGTATTAGAGGCTCGATGCTGGAAAAGGAGGGATTGGATGGTGCAGGAAAAATCGATGGTTGCGTTCGGATGGCATTTCGATAACAGCTACGCGCGTCTGCCCGAAGCTTTTTTTATCCGGCAAAATCCAGCTCCAGTACCCTCACCAAAGCTGACGATCCTCAATGAACCTTTGGCAGAGGCTCTTGGATTGAATGTTCAAGCGCTCCGAAGTGAAGACGGCGTGGCCATCCTTGCAGGCAACCGGGTTCCCGAGGGCGCTTTACCCCTTGCTCAAGCTTATGCAGGGCATCAATTCGGGTATCGAACGATGCTAGGGGATGGACGAGCGCTGCTGATCGGCGAACAGATCACCCCGATGGGTGAGCGGTTTGATATTCAGCTCAAAGGCTCCGGAAAGACGCCTTTTTCCCGGCAAGGGGACGGCCGTGCGGCCCTTGGACCGATGCTTCGCGAATACCTCATCAGTGAAGCCATGCATTCACTGGGCATTCCCACCTCGCGCAGTCTGGCCGTGGTCACCACCGGCGAAACGATCCATCGTGAAACCGATCGGGCAGGGGCTGTTTTGACCCGTGTTGCAGCCAGCCATCTGCGGGTCGGCACCTTTCAATACGCGTCGATGCGAGGAGAAGTGGAGGAGCTCCGGTCCTTGGCGGACTATGCGCTGCACCGGCATTTCCCGGAGCACGCCGCGGATGAGAATCCCTATCGATCGCTGCTTGAGGAAGTGGTCAAAGGTCAAGCTGGATTGATTGCCAAGTGGCAGATGGTGGGTTTCATCCATGGGGTGATGAATACGGATAATATGACGATCAGCGGAGAAACCATCGATTATGGGCCTTGTGCTTTTATGGATGAATACGATCCGGAGACTGTGTTCAGTTCGATCGATCTTCAAGGCCGCTATGCCTATGGAAATCAGCCGAAGATTGCGGCCTGGAATCTTGTGCGGTTTGCGGAAACCCTGTTGCCATTGCTGCATGATGACCAAGCGGAGGCGATTGGATTGGCTCAGGAAGCAATTTCTGAGTTCCCGCGGCGGTACCACGCCCGGTGGTTATCAGGAATGCGCGCAAAACTTGGAATGTTTGGCCAGGAGAGCGAGGACGAGGACCTGATTGAAGGCCTTCTGCAGATGATGCGAACCCATCACGCAGACTACACCAACACCTTTCGCGCATTGACCTTAAATATTTCTGAGGAAACAAGCTTGTTTGGAAGCCCGGAATTTTCAAAGTGGCATGCCTTGTGGCAGGCGAGACTAGGCAGACAGCCGGAATCGGCTGCATCGGTGCATCAGCTGATGCAAAAAACGAATCCTGCAATCATTCCTCGTAACCACCGAGTCGAAGCCGCACTGGATGCCGCAGTCGAACAAGGAGACGGCCGCCTGCTGCAGGAGCTTCTTGACGTCCTGGCAAAGCCTTATGCCTACGCTCCCGAACAGGCCGAATTCACACAATTGCCCCCGCAGTCGGACCGGCCTTATCGAACCTATTGCGGTACCTGAAAGAAATCGAACGAAGTTCTATATTTGTGGAGTCCCTGGAAGATCGAGGCGGCAAAGCTGTTCACAATCGGGCCTCCTGAGTAAAAAAAAAAAGACTTCGCGAAATCCGCGAAGCCGTGATATCCATGGCAGGGGCAGAAGGAATCGAACCCTCAACCAACGGTTTTGGAGACCGCTACTCTACCAGTTGAGCTATACCCCTATGCAACATGTATGATTATACCTAAATCTAATAAGGCTGTCAACACAAAAACGCATAAGAAATAAAGACAAATAGAAGTGTTGAAGCACGTTTTAAATCATGGCGATGCTTCGGATATGCACTCTTGTGATTCAGTTAAAATAATGGTAAAATATGGCAAAAGCGGAAAGCCTATTGACGCGACATCGTGAATCTAAGTTGCGGGAGAATAACGATGGAAAATCCGGACAAACCCTATTGGCTGGCTCTCCACGACCTGTTGGGCGCATCCTTTAACCGTGCCTGTGCAGGGTTGCTGTCTTATTATGGCAGTCTGGGCGAATGCTGGCAAGCCAAGGATCAGGTGCCCGTACCCGGCTTGAAGGATGAGGTCCGGCACCGTCTGATTCAGGGGAGAAAAACCAAGGATCCGTTCAAAATTTGGCTTCTTTGTCAAAATCGGGGAATCGGGGCGGTTGCCTTCAATGAAAAACAATTCTCCAAAGAACTGTTGCAAATTCCCGGATATCCTTGTATCCTTTACTATTATGGAAATCTAAATTTACTGAACACGCCATCGGTTGCCATCGTAGGGACCCGAAAACCCAGCGCTTACGGCTTGATACAGAGCAGGATGTTCGCGGAAACCCTTGCTGGGCAAGGGTATTGTGTCATCAGTGGCATGGCGGAAGGGATTGACGGCGCTGCGCATGAGGGCGCTTTGAACGCCGGGGCGCGAACCATTGCAGTGCTGGGAACCGGAATCGATACAGCTTATCCGAAGTGTCATCAGAAGCTTTACGAGCGTTTGTGCCGGGAGGCGCTGGTGATCAGCGGTTTCCCGCCCGGGACACCACCGAGAAAGTGGCAATTTCCCCAGCGCAACCAAATCATCAGCGGTTTAGCGCAGCGGGTGCTTCTGATTGAAGCTCAGGCGCGCAGCGGCGCCTTGATCACTTGTGACCATGCCCTGGAACAAGGCAAGGATATCTGCGCCTTACCCGGACCGGTGACCAATCCGCGAAGCATCGGTCCTTTAAGACTGATCCAGCAAGGCGCAAAGCTGGTTATTAGTCCCCATGATGTCATGCTTGATTTTGCGCACGCTGCCGTTGTATCGACGGCCATGGGGTATCAAACAACTTTGTTTGACCGGACTGCCTATGCACCAAGCCAAGAGCTTGGTCCGGATGAACGAAAAATCTTGGAGCGATTATCCTATGAGCCGGTTCATATCGACCGGCTTCTGGAGTGGACGGGCATGGCTTTCGGCACCTTGCATCTTGGGTTGGCAAACTTGAAGAAGCGGCAGGCTGTCGATGAATTGCCCGGCAACTATTATTTAAGGATTTGAATTGATAAAAAAGTGGGTGGAGAAATGTCCAAAGTTTTGGTTGTGGTGGAATCACCGGCAAAAGCCAAGACCATCGGAAAATTCCTTGGAAAAAAATATACCGTCAAGGCATGCATGGGCCATATCCGTGACTTGCCGAAAAGCCAGTTTGGAATCGACATGGAAAATGACGTGGCATTGAAATACATCACGATCCGCGGCAAAGGAGAGCTGCTCCAAGAGCTGAAATCCTTGGCGCAAAAGAATGATGCCGTCCTTCTGGCAACAGACCCTGATCGCGAAGGGGAGGCTATTGCGTGGCATCTTGGGGAGGTTCTCCAATTGGACGTGACCCAGGATTGTCGCATCGAATTCAACGAAATTACCAAGCGCACCGTCGAAGAAGCCGTGAAGCATCCAAGGCCGGTCGATATGAGCCGCGTTGAAGCCCAGCAGGCCCGGCGTGTCTTGGATCGGATCGTCGGTTATAAACTGAGTCCATTATTATGGAAAAAAGTCCGGAAGGGGCTGTCTGCCGGCAGGGTGCAATCTGTGGCGGTCCGGCTGATCTGGGATCGGGAAGCCGAGATCCTTGGCTTCGAACCTCAGGAATACTGGGATCTGAAAGCCCAGCTGGCCAAGGGGAAGGAAAAATTCCTAACCAAGCTTTTCCAGGCCAAGGGCAAGAAGGCAAAATTATCTTGCCAGGCCCAGGTTGAGGAAATCAAGAAGGCCATTGGTGATTCACCCTTCACGGTGAAATCGATCAAAAAGAAAACCCAGCTCCGGAACCCGTCGCCGCCCTTTACCACCAGCAGCCTTCAGCAGGAAGCTTTCAGAAAGCTGAACTTTACCGCCAAACGGACCATGATGATTGCCCAGCAGTTGTATGAAGGCCTTGACCTCAGCAAGGCTGAAGGGACTGTCGGGTTGATCAGCTATATTCGTACCGACTCGACCCGAATCAGTGAAGAAGCCCAGCTGGAAGCAAAAGATTATATTGATCAAAATTTTGGTTCGCCGTATTATCCCAAGACGCCCAGGGTTTACGCGGCCAAAGGAAAAGCGCAGGATGCCCATGAAGGCATACGCCCCAGTTCGGTGGCCAGGACCCCGGCTGACATAAAGGAATTTCTTTCCGCAGATCAATATAAGCTATATAAACTGATTTGGGAGCGCTTTCTGGCCTCTCAAATGAGTGCATTGGTCCAGGATGTGACCACTGCAGAGTTACAGGCCGGCGATTACACCTTCCGCAGCACCGGCGTGGTCATGACCTTTCCTGGCTTCACACGCCTTTACGAAGAAGGCAGAGATGCCAAAGAGACCCGGGATGACGCCGAAGACGAAGAAACCGCAAATCTCCCCGCTTTGTCGGAAGGGGAGATGCTTTCCCTTTTCAAATGGCAGGATAAACAGCATTTTACTCAGCCCCTGCCGCGGTACACGGAGGCTTCTTTGATCAAAACCCTGGAGGAGATGGGCATCGGGCGTCCCAGTACCTATGCGCCAATCATAGATACCATCGTATCCAGAGGGTATGTTATTAAGGAGAAGAAAATGTTCAGCCCCACGGAGCTCGGCGGGCTGGTGGTGGATCTTCTGAAAAAATACTTCCCAAGCATTATCGACAAGGATTTTACGGCAAAAATGGAAAGCCAGCTGGATGAAGTCGAAGATGGCAATGCTCAATGGAAGAAAATCATCCGCGATTTCTATGAACCTTTTATGAAAGAGATCATGGTGGCAGAGGAAGAAATCGGTCATGTGGAGCTGACTGATGAAGTCAGCGATGAGATTTGTGAGAAGTGTGGCAGAAACATGGTGATCAAGCATGGCCGGTTTGGGAAGTTTCTGGCTTGTCCGGGATTCCCCAGCTGCCGCAACACAAAGCCGATCCTTGTGTCCCTAAAAGTCAAATGTCCGCAGTGCGGCGAAGGCCAAGTGGTGGTGCGTTCCACGAAAAAGAAAAAGAAATTCTTTGGATGCAGTCGATATCCTGACTGTGATTATATTTCCTGGTATGAACCGACCGAGCAGCAGTGTCCTCTATGCGGCAGTATCCTGGTCAAACGGCCGGGACGCGGCGATTCAGTCCTGCTGACTTGTTCTTCCGAGCAATGCAAATATTCGATTTCGGAGAAAAAACCCGTCTCTGAAGAGGCTGAGTGAAGGTAAGCCCAGGTTTTGAAAGGAGAAACGTCAATTTGGATTCTGTAAAGATCATCGGAGCAGGGCTGGCAGGAAGCGAAGCCGCATGGCAATTGGTCAAAAGGGGCATTCCCGTCGAAATCTATGAGATGCGGCCGCAAACCATGACGCCTGCCCATAAGACCGGCAACTTTGCCGAATTGGTCTGCAGCAACTCCTTGCGTGCCGCCGGACTCGAAAATGCGGTTGGACTTCTTAAAGAAGAGATGCGGCGAATGGGCTCTTTGATCATGGAGTGTGCTGACCAAAGGCGGGTTCCTGCCGGCGGGGCACTAGCGGTGGACCGTGAAGGCTTTTCCGAAGCGGTGACCCAACGGCTGACATCCCATCCTTTGGTGACGGTCCATCATCAGGAAATAAACGAACTGCCGGCAGAGGGAACGACCATTCTAGCAACCGGGCCTTTGACCAGTCCTGCCATGACCGAGGCTCTTCTGAAGTTTACAAAAGCCGATCAATTCTATTTTTATGATGCGGCGGCCCCCATTATTGCCGCCGATTCCCTGGATACGAACGAAGGCTTCTGGGCTTCCCGTTACGATAAAGGGGAGAAGGATTACTTCAATTGCCCCATGACCAAGGAACAGTATCAGGAATTTTATGATGCTCTGATCCATGCAAAGGTGACGCCGGCCAGGGACTTTGAAAAAGAAAGATTTTTTGAAGGCTGCATGCCCGTGGAGGTGTTGGCGTCCAGGGGTCCCAAAACCCTATTGTTCGGGCCTCTGAAACCTGTAGGCTTACAGGACCCCCGAAAGGATATCAGGCCGTATGCCGTGGTCCAGCTGCGTCAGGACGACGGTGCTTGTACGCTGATGAACATGGTTGGCTTTCAGACCCGCCTGACACGCCCGGAACAGCAAAGGGTATTTCGGATGATTCCTGCACTGGCCCATGCGGAATTTGTGCGTTATGGCATGGTTCACCGCAACACCTTTATCAATTCTCCGCAGCTTCTGCTTCAGACCGGGCAGCTGAAGGCCGCACCCCATATTTTTGTGGCGGGGCAGTTGTCCGGCGTGGAAGGGTACATCGAATCTGCGGCTTCAGGTTTAGTTGCCGGCATCAACAGCGGAAGGCTGGCTTTGGGTAAAGATCCCCTGGTGTTTCCTGAGGAAACGGCTTTGGGTGCCTTGCTTCATTATATTACTGCCACGGATCCCAAGCATTTCCAGCCAATGAACATCACCTTTGGCCTGCTCCCTCCTTTGGAAGAAACACCGCGTGACAAAAAGCTGAAAAATCAGATGCTGGTCCGCCGGGCTCTGGAAAGCCTCGAAAGTATAAACTGTGAATGGATGTAAAATCAACCCAAGCTGTCGAATGATGCTTGATTTCGACGCAAGAAGAGGAAGAGGCCATGTTACTGACCGAAGCGCTTGACCGCTATTTTGCATGGATGTCTGATGAGCGAAATGTGTCAGAGCTCACGCTCAAGGCATATAGCAAGGATTGGCAATCCTATATGGACTGGCTGGAATCCTCGGAAGGGTTGGTTCCCGAAACCATGGAAGCGGAGTCGGTCAGCCTGGTTCAGGTTCGGCGCTACCTTTATGACATGAACCGGAAGGGTTTGTCCAGAGGAACCATCAATCGCCGGCTGGCATCGATGAAAAGTTTTTTCAAGTATACGGTGCGGCATGAATTGCTTCAGGAAAATCCCCTGGCCGATCTGGCGCTGACCCGGCAGCAACGAAAACTGCCGCGATACCTTGATGTGGATGAAATGGTCCAGGTCATTGAAATGCCAGACAACCGAACGGAAGCCGGCAGCCGGGACCGAGCCATCATGGAGGTTCTTTATGGCTCAGGTCTCCGGGTGATGGAGCTGGTTGGACTGAAGGTCAGCGATGTGGATCTGTCAGCGGGCGCTCTGCATGTCATGGGAAAGGGCGGCCGTGAAAGGATCGCCCCCCTGGGGGCCATGGCCGCGGCCGCCGTCACCGAATATTTGGCCAAAAGCCGGCAGACACGGAATATTCAAAAGAAACAAGCTTTGTTTCTGAATCTGAAAGGCGGTGCGCTGACGGACCGGGCGGTCCGCGACATCGTCCGGAAATACTGTCTGGAGGCCGGCACCAAGGAGATTTTATCGCCCCATGGCTTTCGACATAGCTTTGCCACCCATCTGCTGGATAACGGTGCTGACTTGCGGGCTGTCCAATCCCTTCTAGGGCATCGGCGCATCTCGTCGACGCAGATCTATACCCATGTCTCAAGGACAAAGCTGAGAAAGATCTATCATAAAGCCCATCCCAGGGCAAATTGAGTCACCGTTGAACCATGATCACGAAACCCATTTAAGGAAGAGACAAAATATTTGAATTTAATCATAATTCATACAAATTACTGTTGAAGTTGTTAAATATTTTCTGTATACTTTGTTTCAGGAACTTTTTTGAGGCTGCACAACGAATGTTCAGCCTTCGTTTATGCCCTTTTC
>CALMWJ010000199.1 GCA_937873525.1 uncultured Peptococcaceae bacterium
GGATCTCAAAAAAATGACATTGTCCGGTATGTTTCTTGCACTTTGTATGGTCCTTCCCTTTTTGACTGGCCAAATCCCCCAGATTGGCAGCGCTCTGTCGCCGATGCACATCCCGGTGTTGCTTTGCGGTTTTGTTTGCGGCTGGCCCTATGGTCTGGCGGTCGGTTTTTTGGCACCCCTTTTAAGGTTCCTGTTGTTCGGAATGCCGCCGATTTTTCCAACGGGGATCGCCATGGCCTTTGAACTGGCCGTCTACGGCGCCGTATCCGGCATGCTCTACCGTAAATTGCCGCGGACCACGCTGAACCTTTATGTTTCACTGGTTGCCGCCATGCTGGCCGGCCGGGTGGTTTGGGGCGTGGTTCGCCTGGCAATCGTTGGACTGACGAACAGCCAGTTTACCATGGCCATGTTCATAAGCGGTGCTTTCGTCAATGCGATCCCCGGAATCATTTGCCATATTTTACTGATTCCGGTCATCGTTCTTGCCTTGCAGAAAGCAAAACTGACGGCCAATGGATAATTTGAGGGAGGTCCTGGAGCAACACGCTAAAATATATCCTCTCATGCAGCCCTGTGACGCGGTGAAGCTGATCTATCAGAACGAGTTTGGCGGAAAGCACCTGACCGAGGATGAAGCAGCCTGCGAAGCGTCGATCCATCACGAAATGGCTGCATTGACCGCCTTCGAGGACATACAGGACAGCGGCAAACTGTCCGAATCCATTGGAAACGGCCTTGTCAGGCTGAACCTGGCAAACGCCCTCCCGGCGGGGATATCCCCGGAGCACATCCATAAACTGCTTATGGCGTCAGCCAAAAGGATCTATGGCTCGGAAACATCCTTTGAGAGGAAATTGGCGGTGCTTGAGGCCATGGCCTCCGAAAACCGGTTTGGCTTCACGGCGGGTGTGCTGAGAGATTACCTGGAGGAATACCAGGCCCAAGAGTATCCTCCGGTCCATCACAGTGCTGCGTACAGGGCGGCTTATGCACCCGCCTATCGGGTGATCGATGGGCGTTACCTCCGGCTGCTGCCGGTCATCGTTGAAATCGAGCGTCTCCTTCGTCAGAAAGAGCGTGTTGTCCTTGGAATCGATGGACAAGCGGCTTCCGGAAAAACCACGGCGGCAGAGCTGCTTGCGTCGGTTTATGACGCCAACGTGATCCATATGGACGAATTTTTCCTGCCGCAGGCCCTACGCACCCCGCATCGGCTGGAAGAATGCGGCGGAAACATCCACTATGAGCGCTTCAAAGAGGAAGTCATCTGCGGACTGAAAAAAAAGGTGGAATTCAGCTACCGTGTCTATGACTGTTCCAGCGCCGAATACGCAGCGAACAGGACGGTAAGCCCTCAAAGGTTGTGCATCATCGAAGGCGCCTACTGCCTTCATCGGGAAATCAGGGGAATCTACGATCTAAAAGTCTTTTTCTCCATCTGCGCCGAAGAACAAAGGCGCCGTATCCTGAAGCGCAACGGCGAAAAGCAATATAAGCGTTTTGAGGAACAGTGGATCCCTATGGAAAACCGGTACATCGAAAAGGAACACATCCAAGACCTCTGCAGCATCCATATTGAATAGCAGGCATTGAAGCCTTCGAAAACAGAAGTGCACCTCCGTCCGCCGGATTTTCGCATCCGGATGGCGGGGTGCACTTCAATTCTAATTAGGAGCTATGGTTTGCGGCGCGTCTGACGGCCGCGGCTATTTTTCTTTTTTGAAGCACATGAACCAGTCTAAGCAGTAGGTGTCCTCACTGGGCGTCTCCATTCTTTCTTTGGCGGTGCCGCAGGAGCCGGCTGTCGGAACGATGCAGTCATCGCCGGGACGCCAGTCGGCCGGGGTGGCTACGCCATCTTTGTCCGCTTTCTGAAGAGCCTGGATAATGCGTTTGATCTCATCGAAATTCCGTCCGGTGGACAAGGGATAGTAGAGGATCAAGCGGATCTTCGCCTGGGGATCGATCACAAAGACTGCGCGGACCGCCTGGGTATTGGACTGCCCGGGCTGGATCATGCCGAATTTGTTGGCAACGTCCATGCGGATATCCTCAATCAGCGGGAAATTGACTTCCAGGCCTTTCATGCCTTTCCATTCGAGCTCCTTGATTTTCCGGAGCCAGGCAATATGAGCATAGAGGGAATCCACGGACAGGCCGATCAGCTCGGTGTTCATGGCCTTGAATTCATCCATCATGCTGGCAAAGGTCATGAACTCGGTGGTGCAGACGGGGGTGAAGTCAGCCGGGTGGGAGAAAAGGATCACCCATTTTCCTTTGTAATCTTCGGGAAAATGGATTTCACCCTGGGTGGTTTTGGCAACAAAAGAAGGGGCGGTGTCGCCTATGAGCGGCATTCTGTAGCTGGTTGTTTCTTCCATCGTACATTCCTCCTTTTACATGATGCATTAGAATATCGAAACGACTCTCAATAACATTTTATTTTAATACAATTTGGATTGCAAGCATATGATCAAAAGAAGTTCTCAAAAGCGTTTGGATGCGGCTCGGTGTCTTCGGTGTCTTGGGAAAGACTGCCGGATGATTATTGACATATGCTATTTACGGGTTTAGAATCAGCGTAGAACGGATGGCCGGGAGGCCGCAGCCCTAATTCCGGAAGGAGAGAAGACTATGTGGTGCGAAACATTTTCCGATACGGTCATTGAACATTTTATGGCTCCGCGCAATGCCGGAAGCATGCCGGATGCGGATGCGGAGGGAAACAGCGGAGATCCTGACTGCGGAGATTCCCTGACGATTTATCTCAAGGTCAAAGACCACGTGATCGAGGATATTCGATTCATGGTGTTTGGTTGTGTGGCAGCGGTGGCGACCAGCAGCATGACCACCGAATTGGCCAAAGGAAAAACACTGGATGAAGCTTTAAAGCTGACAGACCAGGATATTGTGGAAGCTTTAGGCGGTTTGCCGGAAAACAAGCTCCACTGCTCGGTGTTGGGGGAGAGCGCGTTGAAAGACGCGATACAGAATTATTTGGCGAAAACCGAATAAAATAGGCTTGAGCAGTGCAATCAAGCCTATTTTACCCCGTGGATAGAGCTATGACTTCAGGAGATGCGGACAATGAAAAAAAGAGTTTATGCAGACAATGCGGCAACCACCAGATTATCCAGACCGGCACTGGATGCCATGATGCCCTATTTGACCAGCGAATACGGCAATCCTTCAGCTCTGCACACCATGGGCCGCGAGGCCAAGCTGGCCCTGGAACGTGCCAGAAACCAAACTGCCAGCGTTCTTGGGGCAGTGCCGGAAGAAATCTATTTCACCAGCGGCGGAACCGAAGCGGACAACTGGGCCGTCAAGGCGGCCGCGGAGTTGGGGAAAAATAAAGGCAGGCACATCATATCGACGCAAATTGAGCATCATGCGATTTTGAATCCCCTGCTATGTCTTGAAGCGCAGGGCTTCGAAGTCACTTATCTGGGCGTGGATGCGCAGGGGCGGATATCCTTGAAGGCGCTTCGGGACGCCATCCGAAAGGATACGATCCTGATCTCGGTGATGGCTGCCAACAATGAGATCGGCACGATCCAGCCGATTGCGAAAATCGGCAAGCTCGCCAAAGAACATAAGATCCTGTTTCACGTAGATGCCGTCCAGGCCATAGGTCATATCCCGCTGGACATCCAAAGCGCAGGCATTGACATGCTTTCCCTGGCGGCCCATAAATTCGGAGGCCCCAAAGGGGCGGGCGCGCTATATGTCCGAAAAGGGATTTCTTTGCCCTCCCAAATTCAGGGCGGCGGCCAGGAACGAAACCTTCGTTCCGGGACAGAGAATGTGGCGGGTATCGTGGGTATGGCGGCCGCACTGGAATATAGGAACGCCCGGATGGGCTCGCACATGGAAAAGGTGCTTCTCCTGCGGAACCGTCTGATCGAAGGTCTGCTCAGGATCCCGAATGCAAGATTAACCGGTGATCTGCTCAACCGCCTCCCGGGAATCGCCTCTTTTCTATTTGAAGGGGTGGAGGGCGAGTCCATGGTCATGATGCTGGATTTGCATGGAATCTGCGCTTCTTCCGGCTCAGCCTGCGCATCCAACGGGCACGAGTCGTCCCACGTCCTGAAAGCCATCGGCATTCCCAGGCAGCTGTCCCATAGCTCATTGCGGCTGTCGCTCAACGAAGACAATACCGACGAGGATGTGGATCATATTCTTGAGGTCCTGCCTTCAGTCGTTGCCCGGCTTCGGGCCATGTCTCCGGTATGGAATGGAAGCCGCGAAAATTATTGACATATGCCGATAACCGCGTATAATAGAACTGTAATTGGCATGTGCCCTAAACCAACAGGCCCGAATGGAATCAGAAAAAGCGAACACGAGGTGAATTCGTTATGGCGAGGCCGAGAAAATGGCGAAGAGTATGTTCTCTGCCGGAAAGCGACCGGTTCGGTCCCTTGGATGCATCCATCGACAGTGGCAACTATGTAACCATGACCATTGATGAATATGAAAGCATCCGGCTGATCGACCTGGAAGGATTGACCCAGGAGGCGTGTGCCCAGCAAATGAATATCGCCCGCACAACGGTCCAATTCATGTACAATGAAGCCAGACGAAAAATTGCGGAATCCCTGGTCAATGGCAAGGTTTTGCGGATCGAGGGCGGAGATTACCGGCTTTGCGACGGGTCAGAAAGAATTTGCGGGCAGGGGGTTTGCCGAAGAAACCGCTGCGAAAATCGTATTCCGGCGGAAAATATGTATTTGAGGGGGTAATTGTATGAAAATCGCAGTACCAGCTGATGACCGTTCCATGGAATCCAATGTATGCATCTCTTTTGGCAGGACGCCGTATTTTCTGATTTATGACACGGAGACCGGGGAGAGTGCCTTCTTGGAAAACACGGCCGCCGAAAAACATTGCGGCGCAGGCATCGCTGCGGCCCAGACCGTCGTGGACAGCGGGGCCGCGGTTTTGCTGACCCCGAGGTGCGGTGAAAATGCAGCTGAAGTGATCCAGGCGGCGAACATCAAGCTGTTCAAGACCTTCAATGGATCCCTGCAGGACAACCTGGACGCCTATCAGGAAGGAAAACTTCCAGTTCTTCAGGAAATCCATGCAGGCCTTCACGGCCACGGAGGGAATTAACATGAAAATTGCTGTGCTTAGCGGCAAGGGCGGCACAGGCAAGACCCTGGTTTCAGTCAATATGGCGGCTGCGGCGGAACAGGCGGTCTATATTGACTGCGATGTGGAAGAACCAAATGGTCATTTATTTTTTAAGCCTGAGGCGATCGCGCAGGAGAATATTTCAATCAAAATCCCTGTTGTCGATCCGGCGCGCTGCAACGGCTGCCGGAAATGCGTCGATTTTTGCAAGTTCAATGCACTGGCCCATACCGGCCAAAAACTGATCATCTTCAGCGAGGTTTGCCATTCCTGCGGCGGCTGTGCACTGCTTTGCCCGGAAAAAGCCTTGACAGAAAAGGATAAGGTGGTCGGGGAGATCCGCCGGGGCGTTTCCCAAAACGTCAGGGTGGTTTCAGGGATCCTGAACCCTGGCGAGGCCTCCGGCATCCCGATCATCAAAAAAGAGCTGAGTTACGCAGCGGAGGGCGATGGCCTGACCGTGATCGACTGCCCTCCCGGCAGTGCCTGCATCGCCATGGAAAGTATACGCGAGGCGGATTATTGCATTTTAGTCGCTGAACCGACCCTTTTTGGAGTCCATAATCTGGGCATGGTCCACGAACTGGTCCGATTGTTCGGCAAACCCTATGGTGTGGTGCTGAATAAGTGCCTTGAGGAAGAGAATCCTTCGGAAAAGTACTGCGTGGACCAGGGCATTCCGATCCTTGGGAAGATCCCTTTCGACAAGGAGATCGGGCGGCTGAACGCCGATGCGCTGATTCTGGCCAGAGAAAAAGAAGTCTACAGGGACATGTTCTTTTCTCTGCTTCATCGGACGAGCAAGGAGGTGGGCCATGAAGCAGCTATTGATTCTTAGCGGCAAGGGCGGCACAGGGAAAACCACGGTGGCGGGCGCCTTCATCAAATTATCCCGGGCAAAAGCCTATGCGGATTGCGACGTGGATGCGCCAAACCTGCACTTGGTGATGCAGCAGAACGTACAACCCATTATCAAAGATTACTATGGGCTTCCGAAAGCTGCCATCGATCCGGACCTATGCATCCAATGCGGTCTCTGCATGCGGCATTGCCGTTTTGATGCAATCACCGCTGCCCCGGATTTCCGGGTGGATGAATATGCCTGTGAAGGATGCGGTGTCTGTCATCTCGTATGTCCGCAAGGTGCCGTCACGCTCCATCCTGCGATTGCGGGAGAACTGAAGCTTTACCGGAACGAAACCGTTTTTTCAACGGCCCAGCTGAAAATGGGCAGCGGAACCTCCGGCAAGCTGGTGGCAGAGGTGAAAAAGCAGCTGTACGAGGCCGCCGGGGATGCGGAACTGGCCATTATCGACGGTTCGCCCGGAATCGGATGCCCGGTTATTGCCTCCATCAGCGGCGTTGATGCTGTATTGATCGTCACCGAACCCTCCATCTCCGGCATCAGCGATATGGAGCGCATCATACGAACCGCGGAGATATTCCATACGAGAATCGCGGTTTGCATCAACAAATATGATACAAGCCTTGGAAATACCGAGAAGATCGAAGCGTTCTGCAAAGAACGCGGCCTGCCTTTTGCAGGGCGGATTCCCTATGACCCGGAGGCCGTGAAGGCAATCAACCGGGGACTGAGCATCGCCGACTTGGATTGCGCCTCCGGCAGAGCGGTCCAAGATGTATACCACCGGACGATCGAAACCCTTTTCGACGAAAGCGCGGGGTGAAGCCAAGCAGCGAGAAAACAGAGGCCGGGTTCCAACCATCATTAAACATAAAAGGAGTCAACATCATGAGTGAGAATTGCAATCAAACCTGCAGCAGCTGCGGTGAAACCTGTGCTGATCGCCAAGAGGCGCAAATCGATTTTTCTGAAAAGCCCCATGAACTGAGTCATGTCAAAAAAGTGATCGGGATCGTCAGCGGCAAGGGCGGCGTCGGGAAATCCCTGGTAACCTCCATGCTGGCGGTGGCTATGAATCGCAAGGGCTATCATACGGCGATTCTGGATGCGGACGTCACCGGACCGTCCATTCCAAAAGCCTTCGGAATCAAAGAAAAAGCCATGGAGAGCAGCATTGGCCTTTTGCCGATCAAAAGCAAAACCGGAATCGAAATCATGTCCATCAATCTTCTGCTGGAAAACGATACGGAGCCTGTGGTATGGAGGGGCCCTCTCATCGCCGGCGCCGTGAAGCAGTTCTGGACGGATGTGGTTTGGAACGATGTGGATTACATGTTCATCGACATGCCGCCGGGAACCGGTGATGTGCCCCTGACGGTTTTCCAATCCTTGCCTGTGGATGGGATCATCATTGTGACATCCCCTCAGGAGCTGGTCTCGATGATCGTCTCCAAAGCCGTTAAAATGGCCCAGATGATGAATATTCCGATCATCGGGCTTGTGGAAAACATGGCCTGCTTTGTTTGTCCCGATTGCAACAAGGAATATAAAATCTTTGGCGACAGCAACATCGACACGATTGCCCGGAAATACAATCTGGATGTGCTGGCAAGTTTGCCCATCGATCCGAAACTGGCTGCGGCATGCGATCGCGGCATGATCGAGCTTTATGATGGACCGTGGCTGGACCGTCTGGCGGATGGTCTGGAAGATACCAATGAAGATAATGTGAAAGTTGGAGGTAAAAAAATGAAAATTGCAGTTGCCAGCGAGTACGAAATGGTCACCGAACACTTTGGACATTGTGTGAACTTTAACATCTTTGATGCGGAAGACAACAAGATCGTCAAGAGCGAAACCATCCCGAATCCCGGACATCGGCCCGGCTTTCTGCCGGTATTCCTGCATGACCTGGGGGTCAATGTGGTGATCTCTGGCGGTATGGGCGGCGGCGCCATCGATATTTTCAACGAAAAGGGAATTGAAGTCATCGTGGGTGCCAGGGGCCATGCCCAGAACGCAGCCCAGGAATATTTGCTGGGCAACCTCAAAACCACTGGTTCCGTCTGCCATGAACACATGCATCATGATGAATGCGGACAGCACAGCTTGTAAGAAACGAATTGGATCATAAACTTCTGCAATCGACTATCTCGCCGCAAGGCAGCTGACGGATGCAGCGGCGGCCGGCGAGGCTCTCCTGAATGGAGGCTTTGCCGGCCGCCTGTTTGTTGTTATGGACAAATCGATAAGGACCATGGCCTGCGAATGCCCTGTGATCAGGAAAGTGCACACATAAGGAGGTTGGATTTGATGAAAGCAACGATTGATGTCCTGAAATGTGTTGGCTGCGGACAATGCAGAGAGGTTTGTCCGGTCGGCGCCATCACCATCAAGGACGGGAAAGCGGTTGTCAGCGATGACTGTATTGAGTGCGGCGCCTGTGCCGGTGTCTGCCCGGCGGAAGCGATCACTTTATAAAAAGCCCATAGACGCTCGTCCAAAGGGCTGCGTTGCATTGGAATGAAAACTGCCGAGGGACAGGATTTAACCTCGGCGTGACGGGCAAAGCGGAGATACAAAATAATTAAAAGGGATGTGGCGGCTATGACAGAAATGAAATATCTTTTTGGCCCGGTACCTTCAAGACGTTTGGGAAACTCTTTGGGGATCAGCCCGATACCCAAAAAGACCTGCAATTATTCTTGCATCTACTGCCAGCTGGGCAGAACCGACCATCTGACCAACCAAAGAAAAATGTTCTTCCCAGTCCAGGAGATTATAGAGGAATTTGACCAATTCCTGATGAAGGCAGAGGCTTTTGATGTGGTTACCATTGTCGGGGAAGGGGAGCCGACCCTTTATCTGGGGCTTGGAGAACTCATCCAGGAGATCAAGAAACGAACCGATCAACCGGTGGCTGTGATTACCAATGGCGCGCTGCTGTATGATCCGCAGGTCAGAGCGGAGTTGGCAGAGGCGGATATCGTATTGCCAACGGTGGACGCCTATGACCAGGCATTGTTCAAAAAAATCAACAGGCCTCACGGCACGATCGACTTCCAGCAGGTGCAGTCCGGTTTAAAAACATTTTCCGAAACGTTTGACGGACAGTTATGGATCGAAATCATGCTGATCGACGGGATCAATGATGACGACGAATCCCTGGAAAAATATAAAGGCCTCCTGCAGGAGATCCACCATGATCGGCTGTACCTGAATACACCGGTACGTCCTCCCGCGGAGTCCTATGCCAAGGCGGTCAGCCCGGAACGCATGGAGCGGGCGGTGGAATTGCTCGGTGGGATATCCATTGAAATGCTGGTATCCGAAGGCTTCCACAGCGAAATCCCGGACCATAAAGAAGCCATTTTAAGCATTATCAAGCGTCATCCCATGAATCAGTTCGA
>CALMWJ010000200.1 GCA_937873525.1 uncultured Peptococcaceae bacterium
CAGGCCTGGCGGTTTGCTTTTGCCTTGTCTTGAGGCTTCTGCCTTCGCCCCTGGAGGTGGTTTATCTCGATGTGGGGGAGGGGGATTGCATCGTGATCCATACCCCGGCCGGAAAGACCTGGCTCATCGACGGGGGCGGGACGCCCTTTTCGGATGTTCAGGCCGGGAAAAGCATCATGCTGCCTTACTTGAGCTATCGCGGGGTCTCCCGAATTGAAGGAATCCTGTTGACGCATCACCATGAGGATCATCGGGAGGGCATCACCGAGCTGCTCGGCTCGATTCCGGTCAAGCGGCTGTGGATGCCCCCCTTGCCGGAAAACAGCGGCGAAACATCGGAGGGCGAGGGGGAGGGAGGGGGCAATGCTTCGTTTATAGGGGCTTTGGTAGGATCCGGGGCTGAAACCAATATCGTCCGTTCTTTTGAGCAGCCGGTCTTGATGGAGCCCGGACTCCGGATGACCATCTGGTGGCCGCCGGCCCTGTCCGAAACGCCGCAGGCGGAATGGCAGGAAAACAACCAGTCCCTGATCATTGCGCTGGAGAAGAAACGGACCGGCTGCGTCCCCGGGCCTTGCCGGGCCGAAGCCGGGGAATCGGAGAAATCTACCCGATTCCGCTGGCTGTTTACCGGCGATGCCGAGAACCTGTCCTTAAAAACCCTGGTGGACCATGTGCCGGCGCCGGCATTGCAGGCGGATCTTTTGAAGCTGCCCCATCACGGAAGCAAAACCTCTTATTGGCCGCCCTTCTACGAGGCGGTGCGGGCGGCGGGGGTGATTTCAACCGGAGGCCGCAATCCAAAGGGAAACCTGGCCCCGGAAATCGGGAGCTTTTTTAAGGGATTGGGGATCAGGATCTGGCAAACCCGCTGCCAGGGCGCCGTCATGACCTGCTGCCGCCGCGGCAGGCTCCAGGTCCGGACGTTTTTGCCCTAAAATTTCCGTTGGACTGGCAGAGACCCGCCTATATATGTTAAAATTAGGAATAGGTCCGAACAAAGAGGTGGGATGACATGGCATTTTCATATGAGGATGCGGCCGGGCACGTTGAAAAAGGGAAGATCCGCCCGGTCTATCTGATCTTCGGCGAGGAAGATTACCTGCAGGAGAAGCTGGTAGAAAAAATCAAAGCGGCATGGCTGACGGATGTCTTGCCGGAATTTAACGATTCCCGGGAGGACGGAGCGAAGATGACCGGCGCCCAGGCCGCGGATCTGGCGAACCAGCTTCCGTTCATGGCGCCTCGCCGGCTGGTGCTGATTGAAAACCCGGGTTTTATTCCCTGTACCTCCGGAAAGCCCGACAAAGCTTCCAGGGAAGACGCCGAATCCAGCGAGGGAGCCGATGGGGAAGAAGGGACGGAGGCCGCCGCCGAGGAAGGCTTGGCCGCAGGCAAAACCGTCAAGGCCGTCAAAGGCGCCAAAACCGCCGGACAGGAATTTCTGGAATATCTGACAGCGCCCGCGGAGAGCACCTGCCTGATCCTATGGTGCCGCAAAGGCAAGCCGGACCGCCGGAACAAACTGGTCAGCACCCTGGAGAAGCAGGGGGGCCTGGTGGAGGTCCCGGCCCTCAAAACACAGGAAGCGCTGCGAGAGCTGCGGCGGCTGGCGGCTGCTTCAGGAAAAAGATTCGGGCCGGGCGCTTTGGAGCACCTGGCGAATTACAGCCGCCCCAGTCTGCGGATCATAGCCGGTGAATTGGAAAAAATCATCACTTACGGCGGCGATGCCAGCAGCATTGATCTCCGTATGGTGCAGGATGTAATGACGCCTTCTTTGGAAGCGGACATCTTCTCTCTGGTAGACGCCCTGGCCCAGAAAAAGAGCACCCAGGCCATCCACCAGCTGCGCAGCCTTTTGACCCGGGGTGAGCCGCCGCTGCGGATCCTGTTCATGATGGTCCGCCAGTTCAGGCTGATTTTCCGGGCAAAGATCTATCTCCATAAGGGGCACCACCGGAAGCAGCTGTCGTCAGACCTGGATTGCTCCCCTTTCGTTGCGGAGAAAGCAGCCAGCCAATCCGCCAATTTCAATTTCGAGGATCTTGAGCGGATCCACCATTGGCTTCTGGAAAAGGATTTTCAGCTGAAGAACGGGGCCAATCCAAGGTATGCTTTGGAAGAACTGATCATGATGATCGCAGAAATGTGAACATTATATATATGAAAACAGAGGAGGCAGCATGTTATGATCGAACTCAAAAAGGACTTGTATTGGGTGGGAATCAAGGATTGGGAGCTGAAGAAATTCCACGGCGACGAGTTTTCCACGCCGTCAGGCTCCAGCTACAATTCCTACCTGGTCAAAGGCCGTGAAAAAACGGTCCTTGTGGACACCTGCTGGGGACCCTTCAAAGAGGAATTCATCCATCATCTCGAAACCCATTTGGGACTGGACAAAATCGACGCCTTGATTTGCCAGCATTCCGAATCCGACCATTCCGGCGCCATGACATTTTTGCTGGAGCGGCGGCCGGACCTGCCGGTTTACTGCACCGCCAAAGGGAAGCAGATGCTGATGGCCCAATATCACAAAGAATGGAACTTTGTCACCGTTAAAACCGGGGACACCCTGGATCTGGGAGGCTATATGCTGCAGTTCGTCGAAGCCCCCATGCTCCACTGGCCCGATACCATGTTTACCTACATCCAAGGGATGGCGGTGCTGCTCCCCAACGACGCCTTCGGCCAGCATTACGCCTTCGGGCCGATGTTTGCGGACGAGGCGGATCCGTGCTTGCTCTGGAAGGAAGCCATCACCTATTACGCCAACATCGTGGCGCCCTATGCCAAAATGGTCCGTGCCAAAATCGACCAGCTCAAAAAAATGAATTTGCCCATTGAAATGATTTGCCCCAGCCACGGTCTGATCTGGCGGGATGATCCCATGCAGATCGTTGAGAAATATTATGAATGGGCCGGCCCCTACAAAGAAAACCAGGTTGCCATTCTTTACGATACCATGTGGCATGAGACCAAGGCCATGGCAGAGGCCTTGGCGAGAGGCATCACCCGGACCGGCATGGTGGCCAAGGTGATCAACGCAGCCAAGAACGATGAAACCTTCATGCTGACGGAGGCCTTCCGGTCGGCCGGCATTCTGGTGGGATCCCCCACCATCAACAATGGCATCTCCCATGCCATGGCCGCCTTGATGGAGGGCTTGAAGCACCTGAAGCTGCAGGGCAAGAAGGGCGCCGCCTTCGGCTCCTGCGGCTGGAGCGGAGAAGCCCCCGCGCTGCTTCAGAAGCATCTGGAAGAAGCCAATGTGGAAATCGCCGGCGGTCCCTTCAAGGCCATCCATATGCCTTATGAGGATCAGATCGCGGAACTGGAAAATTTCGGAGAAGCTTTTGCAAAAGGGCTGATCTCCGCGGAATAGCATCAAAAGGGGCTGTGTGAAAACACAGCCCCTTTTGCAAATGACGTGATATCCAACCGTCAGAGGAATCGCCGCCGACGCTTTTCAATGCGGGAACGGAGACAAAAAAAGCCTGCCCAAGACTGGGCAGGCTTCATTGTCTGATGCGTTTGCTGCTTAAGAGGCTTTGTTCAAAGCTTTGGTCAAGCGGGCTTTTTTACGGCTGGCGGTATTCTTATGAATGACGCCCTTGGTCTGGATCTTGTCGATCGTGCGGATCGTCTTGACCAGTTGTTCCCGTGCCTTTGCCATATCGCCATCCTTTAGAGCAGTCTCGAAACGGCGGATGGCGGTTTTCATCATAGATTTATAAGCAGCGTTCCGTTTGGTACGGATGCGAATAATCTGTGTTCTTTTCATTGCGGATTTGATGTTGGCCATGCAAACTCACCTCCTTCGTTTCTTATCGAAAGACTAACAAAGTAAATAATACCATCGGTTGAGGAAAAACACAAGTTTTATTTGCAGAGATTGTGTTTTTAAAATCGGTTTTCATGGCTTGACCCGTCCGTGTGTTATAATGAAAAACAAACTCCGACATTGAAGCCTGAAAAGGAATATCTTTATGTTACCATAATTTGCGGAAAGAGTCTATATCCACCCGGACGGGATGGACAAGGAGAATAACTTTCGTTAGAATAAATCTGTTACAATCCAATCAAAGGAGAAGGATCATGGATTCCCATAAAAATACGGGCGTTGTCAGGGCGGCCGGCATCCTGATGCTTTCCACGGTCTTTTCCAGGATCGTCGGCTATGTGCGGGACATCATCATCGGGACCCAGTTCGGCCAGGGCAGCTTGACGGACGCCTATCTGGCGGCTTTTTCCATTCCTGATTTCCTATATTATCTGCTGGTGGGCGGCGCCGTGAGCGCGGCCTTTATTCCTGTTTTCTCCAGCTACGTTGCCACCGGACGCAGAGAGGAGGGCTGGCGGGTGGCCAGCACCATCTTCAATCTGGTGATTCCGGCCATGCTGGCCGGCACCCTGCTGGCGGCGGTGCTGGCGCCTTACATCGTCAAGGAGCTTCTGGTTCCGGGCTTTACGCCGGAGTATATTGAGCTGACCGTGACCATGACCCGGATCATGCTGGTCCAGGCCTTTTTCATGGCCTTGAACGGCATTTCCATGGGCATCCTGAATTCCTATCAGCGTTTTCTGGCGCCGGCGGTGGCCTCGGTCATGTACAACGTCTGCATCATCCTCTTTGGCGTGCTGCTCAGCCCTGCCCTGGGGATCAAAGGCTTTGCCGTGGGGGTCGCGGCCGGTGCCATCGTCCAGTTCCTGATCCAGCTGACGGATCTCCGGAGGATCGGCCTGGTGTATCAGCCGGTGCTGGACTGGCGCCATCCCGGTGTGCGGCGGATCGTGTTCCTGATGATCCCGGTCCTGCTGGGCTTTTCCATGAACCAGCTGGGATTGTTTGTCCAGCAGAACATCTCATCGTCTCTAGCCAGCGGCGCCCTCACGGCAGTGCGCTGGGCCCAGCGGATCATGCAGCTGCCCATCGGCATCTTCGCCATCACCATTGCCATGGCGGTTTTTCCGACGCTGACAGGCCATGCGGCGCGGCAGGAGATGCAGCAGTTCAAGGACAATTTTTCCCTCGGCCTCCGGACCATTTTCTTTATCACGGTCCCCTCCGCCGTCGGGCTGGCCGTTCTGGGTAAGCCCATCATCCGGCTGATGTACCAGCAGGGTCAATTCACAGCGGCGCACACCTCGATCACCGCCTACACCCTGTCCTTTTTCTGCATCGGGCTTTTCGCCTATGGGGGCGTGCAGCTGATGAACCGTGTTTTCTATGCCTTGCAGGATACCTGGAAGCCGGTCACGGTGGGCGCCAGCGCGATGGGTCTCAATATCCTTCTGAACTTTGCCTTCATCGAGGCCCTGGGCACCGGCGGGCTGGCTCTGGCCTATTCCCTGGCGGGCATCGTCAACCTGGGCATCTTGCTCCTTTTACTGCGCAGGAAGATCGGGGCGGTGGACGGCCGGCGGATCCTGGAATCCTTCATCAAGACCCTGGGCATCTCCGCCGTCATGGGATTGGCGGCTTACGGCGCTTGCTGGGGTCTGGAAACCTATCTCATCGACGTGGGCACGAAAACCGGCCAGCTGATCCAGGTGGCGGCGGGTTTGGGCGTTGGCGTCGCGGCCTATTTTCTCCTGGGCCTGAAAATGGGGATGGAGGAAATGAACATGGTCCTCAACGTCCTGGGACGGCGAATCAAACGAAAGAAAACGCGAATCGCATCATAAACAAGCGGCGCCGGACTGCGGGCACAGTCCGGCGTCATCTTTTTGAGGAACTTGGCCGCGGGGCACAGGAGCGTTGCGGTGGTTCAAATCTTAGCGGGTCTTGACCTGATCCAGACCGGTTTTGAAGGCGGCCAGAAGGTCGTCGGTGGTTTCCAGTCCCACCGAAATCCGGATCAATCCTTCGGAGATCCCCACCTCCGCCAGTTGTTCCGGGGAATAGGCGGTATGGGTCATACTGGCAGGCTGCTGCACCAGGGTTTCCGTGTCGCCCAGGCTGACCGCAATGGTGGCCAGTTCCAGATGGTTCAGGAAGTTGGCGGCGGCTGCCCGGTCGGCATTCAGCTCAAAGGATATGATGCCGCCAAATTGGCTCATTTGTTTTTTGGCGATGGCGTAGCCTTCAAAATCCGGCAGGCCGGGATAGTAGACCTTCCGGACGGCGGGGTGCTCCGCCAGCATGTTTGCCAGAGCCATGGCATTTTGACAATGACGGTCCATGCGGATGTCCAGGGTTTTCATGCCGCGGTTCAGCAGGAAGGCGTCAAAGGGACTGATGACCGAGCCCGTAAGATCCTTCAAGCCGTAGCTTTTGCAGCGGGTGATGAAGTCCTGCTTGCCAACGATGACGCCGGCCACCACGTCGCCGTGGCCGTTCAGGTATTTGGTGGCGCTGTGGACCACGGAGTCGGCGCCCAGATCCAACGGACGCTGCAGATAAGGCGTGCAGAAGGTATTGTCCACCATTACATGGATCGGATGATCCGCTTCGTGGGCGATGGCGGCGATTTGAGCAATGTCGATGAGCTTCATGGTGGGGTTGCAGGGCGTCTCGAAGTAGACCACTTTCGTGTTGGGTTTGATGGATTTCTTGACCAGCTCGGGTTTGGCGAAGTCGATCAGGTCCACTTCAATGCCGTACTGGGTCAGGCCGTGGGTCAAAAGCGCAAAGGTGCAGCCGTAAAGCGTGTCATCGGAAAGGATATGGTCTCCGGCTTTCAGAGAGGACCATAACGCCGTGGCGATGGCGCCCATTCCGGAGGCTGTGGCCAGTCCCGCCTCAGCGTTCTCCAATGCGGCCACTTTCTGCTCCACCACCGTTTGCGTGGGGTTGCCCATGCGGGAATAGATGTAACCGTCTTCCTGCCCGGCAAAGCGGCGCCCGCCCTGTTCTGCAGACTCGAAGGCAAAGGTGGCGGTCTGGTAGATCGGCGCGCAGAGCGCACCGTGGTTATCCCTCTGAGCGCCGGCATGGATCTGGCGTGTTGCAAATCCTTGGTTTTTATGGTCTGACATAGCCATTCAATCCTTTCAAACAATTTATGGGCCGAGCGTGCGCATCGGCCATCCTCTGGTTTCATTATAAAAGGAAGCGGCTGCAAACTGGTAGAAGCGGATATCGGGACCTGGCTATCAATAAATTCGATAACAGATTGCGGTTTGAATTGGTTTTGATATAATATTTCTATAGAACACAATCATGACGCCACGTGCAGGCTTGCCGGCCGGAAAGGAATCCCATCATGACGTTCCAGCAGCTGTTATATATCGCAGAGGTTGCCCGCTGCGGCTCCTTCAACCGTGCCGCACAGAATCTCTATCTTTCTCAATCCAGCATCAGCAACGCGGTAAAGGAACTGGAAGACGAGATGCATATCCGGATCTTTCAGCGCAGCAACCGCGGCGTCGAGCTTACCGCCGAAGGAAAGGAATTCCTGAGCTATGCCCACGCGCTGCTTGAACAGAAGCAGCACATCGAATCCATTTACCAAAGTGAAACCGTCAAGCCCACTGTCCATTTTAGCGTGGCCACCCAGCGTTATCCCTTTGCGGTGGATGCTTTCATCCGTCTGCTGGGGGAGGTCGAGAACCCGCGTTTCAGCTTCACCATCAAGGAAACAGGCATGTACTCGGTGATCGACGACGTCTATAACAGCATGGCGGATCTGGGCGTGATTTTCACCTCCAATATGACGGAAAAACTGATCCGCCGCCTTCTGGACACCAAGAACCTGGAGTTTCATGAGATCGAGAAGATCCAGCCCCGGGTCTTTATGCGGGAGGGACATCCGCTCAGCGGCAAAGCTTCTATCGCCCCCGGAGATCTGGAAGGCTGGATTTTCATGACCTTTGAACATGACCTGGGCGCCTCCATGGCCTTTTCGGAAGAGATCCACCTCTTATCCTTCAAGCAGCCGGAGCGGGTGATCCATATCAATGACCGGGCCACCGCCACCAACATCATTGTCAATTCGGACGTGATCACTTTAGGCAGCGGCCTGCTGCTGGAGAACTTCGTCGACCAGCGGATGATCTCCATCCCCCTGGAAGACAACACCGATAAAATGAAGCTGGGGTGGATCAAGCAGAAGAACCGCGGCAATTCCCAGGAGGCGGAAGAATTCATCCGCCTCCTGGAGCAGACCATCCGGGACGCCATCCAATACACGGAGCAGGTCCGTCTGAAGATCCTGGATCAGCATGCCGGCCGCTGACCGTCGGCGTCCGCGGCGGAAAGCTGCCTAAAGTAACGATTGCATGAAGGAATCGATACTGATATCATATATAAGATAAGTAAAAAACGGAGGAAGACATCAGGATGAAACAAGACAAGATCCGCAATTTCTGCATCATTGCACATATAGATCATGGCAAATCCACCCTGGCCGACCGCATCCTGGAGTATACCGGGACACTGACGGCCCGGGAGATGACGTCCAAGCAGATCCTGGACCAGATGGATCTTGAGAAGGAACGGGGCATCACCATCAAGCTGACGGCGGTGCGGATGAACTACACGGCTCCCGATGGCGAAACTTACCTGCTGAACCTGATCGATACCCCGGGACATGTGGATTTCTCCTACGAGGTATCCCGTAGTCTGGCGGCCTGCGAAGGAGCCTTGCTGGTGGTGGATGCTACCCAGGGCATTGAAGCCCAGACCCTGGCCAACGTGTATCTGGCCCTGGAGCACAACCTGGAGATCATCCCGGTCATCAACAAAATTGACTTGCCCAGCGCCGATCCGGAAGGGGTCAAAAAGGAAATCGAAGAGGTGATCGGACTGGATTGCTCCGAGGCGATCCTGGCCTCCGCCAAGGAGGGCACCGGGATCCCGGAAATTCTGGATGCGGTGATCCATCGGATCCCTTGTCCCAAGGGCAATCCCGATGGTCCGCTGAAAGCCCTGATTTTCGACTCAAACTTCGACGCCTACCGCGGCGCCCTTTCCTATATCCGGGTGGTGGATGGCCGGGTGGCCAAGGGCGATACCATCCAGATGATGTCCACCGGCAGAAAATTCGAGGTGATCGAGACGGGCGTTTTTGTCCCGTCACCTAAAATTGTGGATTCTCTGGAGGCCGGCATGGTGGGCTACCTGGCGGCCAGCATTAAAAACGTCAAGGACACCCGGGTAGGCGACACCATTACCGATGGCCTCAATCCGGCCACTCAGCCTTTGCCGGGCTACCGCCATGCCACACCCATGGTGTTCTGCGGCTTATATCCTGTGGAAACCAATGATTACGAAAAACTGCGGGACGCTTTGGAAAAGCTCCAGCTGAACGACGCCTCCCTGCTCTACGAACCGGAAACCTCCGTAGCCCTGGGCTTCGGTTTCCGCTGCGGCTTTCTGGGCTTGCTGCATATGGACATTGTCCAGGAGCGGCTGGAGCGGGAATACGACTTGAGCCTGATC
>CALMWJ010000201.1 GCA_937873525.1 uncultured Peptococcaceae bacterium
TTTGGATAATTATTGTAAAAAATATAAGATATTTGAAGGGGGGGAAACTAGAGAATTTCTAAATTGACAAAGACTCTAATGTTACATTATGAGGAGGAAAAGATTATGTTTAATAAAAAGATCAGATTAACAAAATCGACTAAGGGATTCACACTTGTTGAATTGATTGTTGTCATCGCTATTATCGGTATACTGGCTGCTATTTTAATTCCGCAATTCACAGGGTTCCAAGAAAAAGCACAGAGTACACAAATAATGGTTGAAGCGAAGCAAATTGCTACTGCAGCTGATGGATTGGCAATTGAATTATCCGCAGCGCCTACAAACGCCGAGATTGTGGTTGTCGCAGGATCTGACATTGTTGCAGCAAACATAACTAATATTGCATTAGATGCAAATGGTCATGTCACATTCGATTATGACAAAACTATTAATGGCACTGCCTATTCTGCAACAAGAAATGCCGACGGAACGATAGATATTTCGTGGTAAAAAAATATCCCAAATAATTTAGAAAAATGTAGTATTTGAGTCATTCATGAGAAAGCCAGTATTTACTGGCTTTCTCATGAATCTAATGCATTTTTAAAGGGGGTGAGCACATGCGAAACAACAAAGGTTCAGCAATGTTATATGTATTACTTGTTTCTTTGGTCATCTTCATATTAGGCGGGGCCATTTTAGCAACCAGTCTTGGTGAAACCCGATTTGCCGTGCGAACCGAAAACAAAGCCAAAGCCTACTATATTGCCCGCGGCGGTGCCGCAGCCGCAGCCGAATGGGTGGCGGATACTGCCCACACAAGGGACGAAATTAAAACCCTGATCACCAACAACAAGACCAATTCGGACACATGGACCAGCTTTGCCGATGGACATTTTAAAGTAAGCTTTCCTGATGACAATTATTTGACACCCCAAGTGAAAAGCATTGGCGAATACGCCGACGTTCAACAAACCGTCCGTGTCAATTTACAGAAAATATATCTCTTCGATGCTGCTGTGACAGTGAAAGAAATGTTGTTTTTTGAAAACAATTCAAACGTTTATGGTCAAGTGGCCAGGTTGCCAGGTGCTGAAGTTATTGCAAAAAATGGGACAGATCCCAATCTGCACATTTCTGAGCCACCCATCTTGGACGTGGATTATCC
Organism: uncultured Peptococcaceae bacterium; assembly: GCA_937873525.1. Lineage (GTDB taxonomy): Bacteria > Bacillota > Peptococcia > DRI-13 > UBA5745 > UBA5745. Next base: position 1,151 of record CALMWJ010000201.1, read on the forward strand.
ATATGATTCTCCTCCTGATCCCAATCTTTCGGTGTCAACCATTGCTTGGGGTGCAGAACAGGCTGATCCGGGCAACCTCAGCATCATTCCAGGAGATAAGTACTTGAATAAGGAATTCCTCAGCCCAGTTAGTATGTCTAACGGATCCATCAACATCGACATCGGGGATTCCGGTGATATTGCTTATCTCCAGCTTCACGAATTTAGTGCGAATAATATTGTGATCAACGTGGAAGGGACCGGGGAATTATTCCTATATGTTGACAACATTGATTTCAAAGGCAATCTGTATTCTGAAGACTCGGTTCAGACCATGCTCGTAATCAATGACGAAGGCAATCTCAACTTCCAGACCGGTTCGAGTACCTTCCAGGCGTCGATTTATGGACTCAATGCGGATATGACCATCAAAGCCAATTTTGCATCAGTTGGAGCCATTGTCGCACGGAACCTCAACATCGAATCCGGCGGCAACATCACATATGATTCCAAATATGGCAAAATCGAACCTGAGGATATGGGCTATCCATCGTTTGGGTACCATAAAGTCAGTTGGAACGATTGAGAATTGCGGTGATATGTATGAAAATCGATGATAAGGGCTTTACCTTGATCGAAATCGTTGTTTCCTTGGCTTTGATCTCCCTGGTTTTGGTATTTATGTTTGGGATGTTTCTGCAGGGCACCACGGGGATCATCCAGGCTGCAAACAAAAATGAAAGCACCTATAATGCTATGGAGAAGATGGAGAATGTCATAGCGGGTACTTCAACAACCTCTGAGGATCTGTCTTTAACGATTCAGTTGCCTGTAGGTTCAATCACCCAGGATGGGAAAAAAATCACAAAGACATCGAATGATTATAACGGAAAAACCTCAGAAGTCATTACGTTTCTTCCAGAATCGGAGATTACCGCGGCAACGCCATTGTCTTTTGTGACCACCTCGCCGCTTCCAGATGCAAAAAAGAAACAAGCCTATTCGACCACCATTGTTGCCGCAGGTGGTTCGGGAGGCAACACATTTTCTGCAACAGGATTGACTGGATCGCTTTCATGGCTGTCGCTGAATCCAACGACTGGAGGTCTTTCCGGAACTGCACCGAATTCAGCAGGCGGCCCCTATACGTTTACGGTAACCGTTGAAGACAGCGAAGGCAATACAGAATCTGCATCCTTCAGCCTAACCATTAAGAATTAGGAAATGAAATGAGCCTTTGAACATCGAGGAGAGAATGATGTGCAAGAAGAGAATGATTTCTAATCAAAAGGGCTTGACGCTTATAGAATTGCTGATTTCTATGGCATTGCTTTTTGTGGTCATAGGAATCATTTTTTCAATGCATATCTTTGGGATCA
>CALMWJ010000202.1 GCA_937873525.1 uncultured Peptococcaceae bacterium
AAAAAGCATATAATTAATAAGCTTATGGCACCCGAATCAATACGATGCAGGGAGGTGAAGTCCATGTTCTCCATTTACCGATCGAAGGATGGCAGAATGTATGAAGCCAGTTTCATCGAAAAGAATGTCTGGATCAATGTCGTCGATCCTTCCGAAGAAGAGTTGCGGCTGATTGCCAAAGAAACCGGCATCTTCTTTGACTTTCTGCGATACCCTCTTGATGATGAAGAGCGGCCCCGCGTGGAGATCGAGGACGAACAGATCCTGACCATCATCGACATTCCCAATTACGACTACACGCATTCCACCTATGATACGATGCCTATGGGCGTGGTCACGACCCCGGATTATGTGATCACCGTCTGCCTGAAGGATACCGGTCTTCTGGACGATTTCATCCACAGCAAGATCAAAGGGCTTTCCACCGCGAAGCGTACCCGCTTCCTTCTGCTGCTTCTTTATAAAAATGCCCAGCTGTATCTGCGCCATTTGCGGGAAATCGACCGAAAAACCACCGACGTGGAATCCGAATTCTCCAAATCCATGGGAAACAAAGAAGTGATCCGGCTGATGAACTACGGCAAGAGCCTGGTCTACCTGTCCACTTCCCTGCATTCAAACCAGGTGGTGCTGGAGCGGCTCACCCGCACCCGGACGCTGAAAAAATACGAAGAAGATGAAGACCTGCTGGAAGACGTCATCATCGAAAACAAGCAGGCCTTGGAAATGGCGACCATATACTCCGACATTCTCAACGGAACCATGGACGCCTACGCCTCCCTGATTTCCAACAACCTGAACATCGTCATGAAATTTTTAGCGGCCATTACCATCATCATGGCGCTTCCCACCATGGTTTTCAGCTTCTTCGGCATGAATGTGCCGCTTCCCCTGGCCGGACTGCTTTACCCCTATGGCTATGTCTCCATCCTGGTCATTTCAGTTCTCCTCTCCCTGATCGCCACCTGGCTCCTCTATCGCAAAAACATGTTTTAGGCGCTCAGGGCGTCCGCGGCGGCGGCCGGCAGACCGAACAGGGCGCATAAAAGCCGGCCAGTGCGTCCAAGCGGCATGGGATTTTGCTTCTTGCCAAATACCGGCAATCCTCCCGGTGATAATGGGTCCCCCAGCGTGTGATGTACACCAGGGGCCCTTTTTTTTGTGCGGCGGCAGATTCCTCGAGGCCGCGGCCGGGCAGGAGCTCTCTGCCCACGAGCCAGGCCTTCTGCTGCTTTGTCAAGGTATAGGTCAGGCTTCCCGGAAGAAGGGCGGCTGCGGCAGATCCCAGCTTTGAGGGGCAAAAGGCCAAAGAGAGCCGGACGTCCTCGGAGCCCCATAAGCCCACGTTCTGGGGGCATTGGACCGTTTTCCAGGTCAGGGCCGGCTTCAGCCTTTCATAATCCGCCAAATGCTTCTGAAGGCAGCGCTGCACCCACAGGGTCGTCACGGCGGAGGGGAGAAGGCCTTCGCCGGCTTCACCGCCAGCCGCCAAATCGATCCCCTGCTGCAGGGTATAGGAAGCCGCCGCGATTTCCCGGACGGATGCCGACAGTGCCCGGTCCAGATCCAGAAGCTGTCCGGCCGTTTGAACCAGCGTGATCATCAGCAGCGCGCAAAACCAAAGGGCTGACATCGCCAGCAAGGCTTCGATGGATAAGCTTCCGGCTTCCCCGCCGGCTTCGGACACCTCAGCGCCTTCCCTCGGCAGGACTCGGCAAACGCCTACCGCCGCGCTGCGGACACCCGAGGGTTTATGGCCAAACCATTGCAAAAGGCGCATCATAGCCCATTTCTCCCTGTCTTTTCAATATGAAACTGCCAATGGGCCACAAGGAGACCCGCACAACGGTACTGGCCCGGATTTTTGTGAAAAAAGACTCCAAAATCGATTGGCCGTCAGGGATGTCGTGACCCCAATATCGGAGATTCGCCTCAAGCAGATCCTGCAGCCTTCCCAGCTGCGCCTCTGCCGGCTGCATCAGCAAGAACAATCTGAGGTGGTCCTTATAAGATAGTCTGTACTTTGCCTGTCCGGGAAGCGCAGAGATTTTCTCGCCGCGGAACAAAGCTTCCACGTCCGCTTTGGCATTGGCGAATCCCTTGGCCACAGCAGTCCCCAGGCGAAGTGACGGTTCCGCGGCCGGATTTTGGCTGAAGGCATAGGCACTGTGCAGGACCATACGGAACAAGAGCAGCCGAAGGGCGGTCTGCCGGACATTGTCCCAATCCAAGGCCTCGCCCCACAGAATATATTCCGCCTCGCAGCGCGAAAAGCATCGCTGCCGTTCTGCTTTGGCCGTCATGTAATCCATTTGTTCCATGATAAAGGAACTCCGCAGGAGCCTTTCCCGTCCGGCCTTGAGACCTGCCGCAAGCCGGGCTTTCAGTTCTCCGGCCCATCGGCTCAAGGTCTCTCCTTCACCCACTGTGCCGGCCAGCCAGGCTGGCGATCCTTCTTGGTTTTCCTGGTCGGAAGCCGCCGTCGCAGCAGCTGGGAAAAGGTGTTCTTCTTCCACCGTTCCCGGTTCAACCGGGTTCAACCGGTGCTTTGCCCAGCCCTGGACCGGCCATGGACACAGCAGCTGCCATAGGGAATACCCCTCCGCCTTCGGTTCTTCCGCCTCCGTAATCCTCAAGCCTGTTGCGCCGGGTTCGCAGGGAAAGGGATGGATCTCTAAAAATGCCAGCAGATCAGCGCCAAAACTTAGCCACCCCTCATAGGTTTCCAGTTGCTGGATCTGCCGGTCCACAATCGATTTCTGTCTCAGATCATCCGCCGGTTCATAGGCTAGCTGATAATCCTCCACATTCATCCTGAGCAGCGGGCAGGGGCTTTGGAGATTGCCCTGCAGATAATCCTTTCCCATAGCGGATAGCCCAGGGCTTCGTTCCAAAGCGAACAACCCCAGTTCCCGCATCATATCCGGATCATAGCCCGCCAGCACGGAGGAAAGAGACGCCTGCAGGCCGCTTTCGATTTGCTGGACGGCCAGGGAATACATTCCATAATCGTAAATCATTAAAAATGACAGGATCAGAAGCCCCGCCGTCAACAGGCATAGTATGGCCGAACTGCCCCGGCGGTCCATCATCGCCACTCCGGCAGCAAGGTTGACAAGCCTCGGCCCCAGTCCAGAAGCAGGTCGGTTTTTCGGATCCACTCCGCAGGCTGGGGCGGCTTTTCCATCCACACCTGATGATTTTCAAGGTTTTTGGTCTCCAGGTCCTGATGCAAACGCTGTCCGGTCTGAATCAACAGAACCAGGCACAGAATGATCAGCGGCATGATCAGAAGGGCCTCTACGGACAGGCTCCCCTTCTCCGGAAGTTGGGCGCCCTTCATCCCTGGACCAGGGGATTGTTCCGGATCCCGCTGAGGGAGTCCCCCAGAATATTCCCCATGATATCATGGACAAAACCAAAGAGATAGGTCCGGAAGATAAGTGCGATCCCCACAAGCACAGCCAGGATCAGCACCACCTCCACCGTGCCCATGCCTGCCTCGCCACGGACAAGTTTCTGGTTTCCCCGAAGGGCAGCCAACGGCAGACGGATTCGATTCCCGATCAAACGGTTCATGATTACCTCCTAATTTCAATCAGCATTGCATACTCAGGATGGCGGGGCTTGCCGCCAGCACCAGCGATGAAATAAGCATCAGAATTAAAGGGAAGAGCAGCCATTGTTCGGTCCGGCTGCCCTTCTGCTGCAAAGAAAGAAGTTCCTGCCGACGCAAACCTGCCGCCTCTCTCTTTAACAGATTCCCCAGGGCAGGCCCGCCCCGTCGCAGGTTATGGAGGACCATCCTGGCAATCCTGGAGGCTGCCCCGTCCGGGCTGTTTTCAGCAAAGATGGACAGCGCCTCGGACAACGAACCGTTGAAGGCGAGGCCGCCGGCAACCTGGGCTATCATCTGTTCCGTCCCGGATTCCCGAAACAGACTTCCCCTGCCCGGCCGCTGCCTTGTCCGGGTGCGCTGCCAGAAGTCCGCTGCTTGCCTCCAGGCGGCAGGCATCGTCAATCCGGTCTGGATCAGCAGAGCCATGCAATCCATGAAGACTGCCAAATCTGCCTCACCGCCCCGAAAATGTTCTCCGTGGATCAAACCATAAGAACAGTATCCTCCGCCCAACTGCATGATCAGCACAGCCAGCATCACCCATGGCCCCTTGTCCTGATACAGGGGCTGCACATAATCCCTCATGGACAGAGAAAGGATGAGGGTCAAGACCATAGGTGCCGCCGCCATGATCAACGCTTCAAGCCGACGGGCTGCCAGGAGGGCCGAACGCTGGGCTTCAAAATCGATTTGAATCTGCAGCTGCTCCTCGGTTTCCAGCACAACGGAAACAAGATTGGCCCCTGCTTTGATGCCGGTATCCAGCATGCCGGACAGCCAGGCCGCCTCTTCCATCCCCAGGTCCTGTGCCCATTCTTCATAAATCCGGCCGATGGGCCGGTTCAGGTCGAGCTTTCGGGCGGCCTGCCGCCATGCCAAGGCCACCGGTTCCGCGCCCTTGTTCGGGTGCTGGTTCTCCCGCCCTGCAGCGCGGGTCGCTTCTGCAAGGCTAAACCCGGCACGCAGGTATAAAGCCAGAAGTCCCAGGCTTTCCTTAAGCCGCTGCCTTGTTTTCTGCCGATGCTTTTCCCGTCTGAGCCCTTCAAGCATCCCATGGAGCAGTACACTGATCCCCGCCGCGGCGGCCAAGCTCCAGAAGGCTTCATGAAAATAGAGTCTGCCTGACAGAAGCCCGGCGGTCCATGCGCCGCACCAGTCCAACGCATTCCCTCGCCGGCTTGGATGGGCGCGCTGACGCAGGGCTTTGCGTTCCGCTGCTTCGATGTCCCGTCCAGCCAAAGGCGTCACAACAGCCCCTGCCTGCGCTTGGGCACCGGCTCCGATGAACGGATGAGCGTCTTTCCATCGTAGCTGTACAGCAGCCGGCTTTCCACCCTGCCGGCCTGGAATCCCAGGACCTGACGCATTTCAACGACCTTCCGATGGCCGTGGCGGTCTCTGGCCAGATGCACGATCAAATCCAGCGCAGAACCGATCTGCCGCCGGATGGCTTCGGCTGGCAGCCCCACGTTGGCCATCAAGGCCATGGTCTCGATCCGGTCCAGCATATCCTGGCTGGTGTTGCTGTGTCCGGTGGACATGGCGCCTTCATGGCCTGTATTCATCGCTTGGAGCATATCAAAGGCTTCCCCGCCGCGCACTTCCCCGACAATGATCCGGTCCGGGCGCAGCCTTAGGGCCATACGGACCAGCTGCCGCAGGGTGATTTCACCTTTTCCTTCCGTGTTGGGGGGCCTGGCCTCCAAGCGGACGTGATTGGCCTCGCCTCTGATCCGCAGCTCGGCAGAGTCCTCGATGGTCACCAACCGTTCATGCCCGGGAATCCGGTCGATCAGCGTGTTCAAGAGCGTCGTTTTCCCGGTTCCCGTGCCGCCGCTGATGAAAAGATTCCAGCGGAGTCTGACGGCCTGATCCAGGATTTCTGCCGCATCCGCCGTGAGGGTTTCGCCTTCGACAAGACTTTCTAAGGGGATCAGCTGCGGTGAAAACTTTCGGATCGCCAGGATCGGTCCGTTCAGGGACACTGGCGGCAGCACGGCCCCCAATCTGGAGCCATCCGGCAAACGCGCATCCACCAAAGGACTTGCCTCGGAAACCTGCCGGTTGACCTGACCGCAAATCCTTTGGATCAGGTCCTCCACCGCTTGAGCCGAAGGAAACGACAGATCAGATGCATACAGTTCTCCATGCCGTTCGACAAAAATCTGCTGCGGGCCATTGACCAGCACATCGCTCACCGACGCGTCATCCAGCAGCGGCTGGATCAGGTCCATCCGCCGCATTTGGTTGAATAATCGCTCCGCCAGCCCCTGCTTTTGCGCCAGGGTCAGTCCGTAAGGCCGACTGCGCGCCAGGACCAAGGCATCCAGCATCTGGCGTATCTCCTGATCCTGCCAAGCTTTGTCAAAATGCAGACGGGTCCGCAGGGCCTCCTCCACCTCCCGGAGGCAAGCCCGATAATCGGCCGATGGCATGCGTTTACCTCCTTTTTTTGTTAATTTTTCCATAATTTTCCTTTTTGTAAAGGGCCTGACGAGCCCTCCTTTGTTTTTAAATATGCCTTCGGCTCATCCGATACGGAACAAAAAGTCCCTGGACATGCCTGTCGTCGGCCTGCCAGGGACTCATAGATATGTTTTTATATAGCAATATAACATTTCTGAACCGCGGCGCCTCAGGATTCCAGGATCAAGGTGACCGGGCCGTCATTGACCAGGCTCACCTCCATGTCCGCCTGAAATTCACCCGTTTGGACCAATGGAAATTTTCCTTTCACGATTTGGCAAAAGGCTTCAAATTGTACACGGGCCATGTCTGCCGGCGAGGAGGCACTGAAACCGGGCCGCCGGCCCTGCCGGCAGTCGGCGTACAGGGTGAAGTTCGGCACCAACAACAGGCTTCCCCCTATGTCGACGACCGATCGGTTGAGCTTCCCCGCTTCGTCCTCAAAAATCCGAAGGTGGATCAACTTCTCGGCCATATATTCATAGGCCTTTGCTTGGTCTTCCGGAAGAAAACCCACCAAGGCAAGGATGCCTTGGCCGATTTCACCGACTATATTCCCATCGACCTTTACATTGGCCGATGAAACACGCTGAATGACTGCTCTCATAGGACACCTCAAATCGAATCCGGTCAAAACCCAGAGCTTCCTTGTTGCCGGTATTTTCATTCCATATTTATACGATAACGGTTTTCGGAGGCAGAGGCAACATGCCTTTTAACTTGGCAAAAAAAAACGCGTTGCAGACCCCGATCTGCAACACGTCTTTTCTGAATTCCTTCTCCGCAGGGAGGATAATGGCTTGGAGGGCCTGACCCTGCGGGTGTCGGAAAGGAATCACCATTTTTGGGGAACCTCAGCCGGCGGCAACGGTGCGGGTTCCTATTCGGTCACTTCATAGAAACGTTCGATGCCCGAGTTCAGCATATGGAAGAAGCCTTCCGCGTCCTTGGCATCCTGCTTGGTCACCAGACTGACAACGACCATACAGATGGTGGAGCCCAGCAGACCGAAGGCGCCATACCAGTTGTAGCCCACATTCCAGACGAAGTAGGTCATCAGAACCAGGGCCGTGCCTACGATGGCCGAAATGATCGCAGCTTGCTTCGTGGCCTTTTTCCAATAGATGCCGAACACCAGGATGGGGAACAACGGCATCACAAGAGCGATGGAAAACATGATCAGGGTGAAGATCAGGTCCGGAGGATTCAAAGCGATCATCATGGAACCAAGTCCGAGTATCACGATGATGATCCGGTTGACCATGGTTTCTTTTTCCTTGGCTACATTGATCTTGAAGGTGCCCTTGATCAGGTCGCTGGAAACAATAGCCGAGGAAACGGACAGGAAGGCATTGGCGGTGGAGAGTCCGACGGCGGTCGCACCGATGAAGAATCCAACCATCAGGACCATCGCCAGAACGGGATTATAGGCTGTCACGAAATTGTGGATCATGTAAGGGATGATCAGCTCGCTGTCGGAATTCGCCAAATTATTGACCAAGGCCAATCCCACCAGGCCGATGAACATGGTTCCGGTCCAGACGATGCCCTGCAGCACTGGCGTGAAGAAGGACAAACGCCGTTGAGCCCCCAGATTGTTCCCGAAATAACCGGAACGGACAAAGACGTGGGGCAGCATGATGGTCCAGCCAATGGCACAGGAGAAGGGATAGCCGAAGCGGGCACTATAGGGCACCCAGGCGCTGGGTCCTGGATAGGAGAAGAAGGACGGGGTATTGGCTTTCAGGTTGGCCAGGGCCGCACTCAGGGAGCCGCCGAAGCCGACAACCAGGCAGGAGATCACGATCACCCAAAGCAGCGTAATGAAGACCAAGCCCTGAACGGTGTCCGCCATGGCTGCGGATTTCACGCCGCCGATGCAGACAAACACGGTCATGATCAAGCCAACCACGATGACGGCCATCTGATAGTTGATGGCGCCGCCGGTGGCATAATTGGCCGCCTGGGCAATGGCCACCAGCACCGAGGCGATGTAAGGGAAGGAGGCGCACAGGAAGATCACACCCAGGAGCGTTGTCAAAGCACTGCTCTTATAGCGTTCATAATAGAAGTCCGCCGGAGTGGACCAGGTTCCGCCCTTGACCTGGTTGATGATCCAGACTTTGTTCATGGTGAAATGCGCGATCAAAGGAAACAGGGCGATGTAGCTCATTTCAGACATCCAGTAGCCTAAGCCGCCGCGATAATAAGCGCCGGGGCCGGCAAAGAACACCCAAGTGCTCATCAAGGATGCAATATAAGTCATAACAAGGACGGGCCAAGGCACAGAAGCGGTCAGGAGGCTGCCGGTCTGGCTTTGCTTTCTCTCCTGCACCGTAACATAATAAGCGACTCCCAAGAGGAAGCACATATAGAGACCAAAGGCAATCCATATCGTCGTTGCACTAAGCATTCGTGTTGGCCTCCTTCGATGTTTTCTGTTCTTTTAATTTATACACGCCATAGACTTTTTTCATTCCCGCATAACCCAGGATCCAGAGAGGCACTACGGTCAATATGCCATGGATCATCATGCCCTGGGCGTCTTCCATCGCCGGGACGCCGGGGAGATTATAAAGCACATAAAAGAGGACCGTCAAAGTCAGCCAGAGACGTTCTGATTTGGTAATTCTCATGTCTTTTCCTCCTTGTTATTTGAATATTTCGATAACATTGGCACGGTATGATTCCTTATTGCCGCCGGAGGTCAGTCTATATTTCAATCATGATATCAGGTCAGGAGGCGGGCGGAGCCACGGGGTTGCTTCGGCCTGTGCCCCGCCCGGAAGGGCGAGCCCTCCCCTCCTGGGTTTGTTGGTTCGATCGATGCCGGGTCTATTTCACCAAAGCCTTGTGGGCGACGGTCAGCGCTTCATCGATGGCTTTGATCTGTTCGTCCTTGAGCTGGACCTTCACAGGCGCCTTCAACAGTTCTTCATAACGCTCCATGGCCAGATCCAGGAGGGTTTTTTTGCCTTGCTGCTCCCACTTGGCCATACCGTCACGGTTGAACAACCGGGGGCGATGGGGCTCGGTGAAATGGCGCATGGTATGCTCGCTCAGGATAAAGCCGGCCTTGTCGTCGCCATCCATGAGTTCCTTGAAGGCCAGGGTTTCATCATCGACGGCCAGGCCTTGGCGCAGCCTATGGGCTGTACCAAAGATTTCATTGTCGATGATCAGCTGCAAGGGGCTGATGGTTTTGGCGGTCTCCAGCTGGCCGGCGCCGCCCAGGACACTGGCATCGGACATGGCCATCATGTGGATCAGAGAGGTTCTTTCGATGAAATTCTGCTCGTCGATGATCAGGCTGTCGGTGCCGGTGCCGTAGGAATGGGCCCGGATGTTGTAGCCCTGTTCAAACAGCTGCATGCAGATCAGACGTGCCATGGTGATTTCGGTGTTGGACTGCAGGGTGTAGGTGGTCATCATATCCATGGAGAACAGCAGGGTGGTGGCGATGACCGGTGTGCCGGGTCCGATCAGCTGGATCATGATGATCATCGCCATGACCTCAGCGCAAGCGACCAGCGCAGTGCCCTGAGCCGTCACCGGTGTGTTGGCGCCGGCAGTGGGCAGGGAGCAGGGTTGCACGGGAACGCCGGCTTTCGCGCAGCGATAGAGAACCTCGGCATCCATCCGTTTCCAGGTCAGGACCGGAACGCCGCAGGAGATGAAGCTGACGATGGGATTCTTGCGCAGCGCATCATGCCCGCCCACGGCGGCCGCCGCGATGTTGATCAGCTGCTGGACGTTGTCGGTTTCATAAGGCTGGATCCAGATATGCTTCTTGCTGTGCTTCAGGACCTGGGCCAGGGTGTAGACGTCGATAGCATCCACAGGCACTTCCTCACCGGAGGTGGAAGGCAGGGTGCAGTAGTCGATGTTTTCCATGGAGTTGATCAGCTGGGTCCATTCTGCCACTTCATCCAAAGTGATGTAGTGGGAATCATTCTTCACATCCAGATAGTTCATGGCGCCGGTATTGGTCCGCACATAGAAATCGCCGGTGGGATTGGGGAACTTCAGATCCCGTTCTCCGGAGGGGGATTTCAAGGTAAATTCCGCGGGGACGGAAGCCAGGGCTTTCTTGATCAGCGCTTTGCTGAATTTTACATTGTGGCCATTGACTTCGGCGCCTCCCGCTTCCAATTCTGCCACCAGCTCAGGATGGTCCACTTCGATTCCGCGGATGGACAAGAGATCCTCCACACGGTTCTTCATGAGCTCCAGTTCCTGGGCATTCATCACATCAAATTTGATTCTGCCTCGCATATTATGCTCCTTTCAGATGGGCCTTCTTCGATGCCCTGCACATAAATTCTTTCAACTCTTTGGTTTTGCGCCGGGATTAAGCGACGATGGCTTTGGCCAGTCTGGCGGCTTCCGCGGCGTCGGCGGCAAAGCAATCGGCGCCGATCTTATCGGCCCAGGCTTGGTTGATGGGGGCGCCGCCGACCATGACCTTCACCTGATCCCGGATACCTTCTTTTTGCAAGGCTTCAATCACATTTTTCTGTTCATACATCGTGGTGGTCAGAAGTGCCGCCATGCCAATGATTGCAGGTTTATGCTCTTTAATGGCCGCGATGAATTTTTCGGTGGAAACGTCGGAGCCCAGGTCAATGACCTCCAGGCCGGCGCTGCGCATCATCAAAGCCACCAGGTTCTTGCCGATGTCATGCAGGTCGCCTTTGACCGTTCCTACCACGACCTTGCCGATGGTGGTGACGCTGCCGTCCAGCATCAGGGGTTTAATGATTTCAACCCCTTCGTTCATGGCTTTGGCAGCCATCAGAACGTTGGGAACGAAAACTTCATTTCTCGCAAAGCGTTCCCCGATCAGATTGATGCCAGGCATCAGTCCGCCGTCAAGGATTTCCTTCGCACTGAGACCCTGATCCACAGCCTCCTGGGTCTTGGCTTTGATATTCATGTAATTTCCTGCGATGACCAGGTCGGTCAGTTCCTGTAAGATGCTCATGTTTTTTCCTCCCTTTAATGTTTGCTGCAAGACGGCATCAAGGAGCTTCTCTCATGATTTTCTTAACGTTTTCCCGCGCTTCGATGGCGCTGTCGGAAAACACGGCATGGATCTCTTGGGCAAATTCGCTGGTCACAGGATTGCCGCCCACCATCACGGTGACCGGATGGTCAAAGGACGCCTGATGGATCGCCTCCACCACATCCTTCATGTTGGCCATCATGGTGGTCAGCATCGCTGAGATCAGCACCACGGAAGCCTGGGTCCTGCGCATCGCCTCGATAAATTCTTCTTTCGCCACGTTGGTGCCCAGATCAATGACCTCAAAGCCGGCACTTTCAAGAAGAACTTTGACCAATTGCTTTCCGATATCATGGATATCACCTTTTACCGTACCGATAACCACCTTGCCCAGCTTCGGTATTTGGGCGTCTCCCAAATGGCGTTCAACCTGATCCATTCCTTTTGCAATCGCACGTGCAGCCATCAGAATCTCCGGGATGTATTTGATTCCGCTCCGATAGTCCGACTCCACCCGATCCATTCCCGGCAGCAGGCCTTGACCAATGATCCCCACAGGATCAAAGCCTTGCTGCAGCATGGTCTGGCAAAGTTCCGAAACTTTCTCTTCGTCTCCCGCGACGACTGCTTGAGTGATTTCTTCTAACTGGCTCAAGGCTGCCTCCATTCCACACGTCCGCCACCGACATGGTGCAAGGGACTTTCTACTTGCATTATCCATTAACCGGGGGGAAAAAACTAAAATAAAAACCGTGTATTTTTGTAAATATTTGCTCAACTTGCCGGATCGATTCTGTTTTCTCAAGGCCGGGCTCATGGTTTTGGTACTATTTTTGCGTCCCTGCCACTTTACCATTATTTTAATACAGTGCTATAATAATACAAGATGCAACTTCGCTCTCTATATTAGATGAAGGTTTCAGGGGGAAGAATCTTATGGACATCAAGGATTTGACGGACATCGCCCAGTGTTTTTACGATTGCACCTCCGTTCCCGTGACGGTCTTCAGCGAAAGAATGGAGATCCTGGCGGAGGCCGGACGCGAGATGAAGATTTGTAAATTCTTTGACATATATAATACCAAAGGTTCCTGCATGAAGGTCTTGAAGTTCTCGGGAGACATGGGCTACAACCTTGGGGAACCGTATATTTATTCATGCCCCGCCGGCTTGGTCAACATCTGCGTGGCCTTGATTTCGGACAAGAAATTCCAGGGCTGTTTGATCGCCGGGCCCATGTCCATGAATACCATCAATGAAAAAATCATTAACGCCATCATGGACCTGAACAAAAATTGCAGCGGGACCGCCGGCATGTTCAGCAAGCTCAGCCTCTTTATCCGGGATATGCCGGTCTACTCACCGGCCAGCATCTCCAGCCTGTCCCGTCTGTTTTTCAACAATGTGCTGAGCCTCTACAGCAACCGTGAAGACTACCTTTATCTTGCCAGCAAATACAGTACCTATACCCAGATTTCCGAAACCATCAGAAAGCATAAGGAAGAGCAGCGTCTGACGCCGGAAGCCATATACCAAAGCAACAGCAACGACCGGATCCGCCGGCTGCTCCGCCGCATCCAGGCTGGCGACCATTCCGGCGCCCGGGAGATGATCAATCTGATCCTGGAGGAGATCCTGATCACCGAATCCGGCAACTTCGAAATCATGAAAATCCGCCTTTTTGAACTCTATATGAGCTTATCCAGGGCCGGTGTCGAAAGCGGTGCCTCCATCCAGAAGGTCTTTGGCATCCACTTTAATCATATTGCTTCCTTAACCGCCATCGCAACCCTGCCGGAGCTGCATCAGTGGACCCAGCAGGTGGTAGACCACTTCATCGACAACGTCTTCTCAACGATCTATTCCGGCCATTCCCTGATCATCAGCAACGCCATCCAGCATATCAATACCAATTATATGACCAA